>CAMHZO010000002.1:0-232672 GCA_946190205.1 Streptococcus mitis
CAAAAATAACAATAAGAGCTAAAACTCCAAGAATAATCCAAGTCATGATATAAGTCCTTTCTGCTTTTAGATTAGTACCAGTATATCAAATTTTTAATGATTGTGGTAAAATAAGATGATACTAAAGAAGGAAATAACTATGAAACCAGAAACATTTTACAACCTGCTTGCCGAGCAGAATCTTCCACTTTCGGACCAGCAAAAAAAACAATTTGAACGTTATTTTGAACTCTTGGTCGAGTGGAATGAAAAAATCAATCTAACAGCTATTACAGACAAGGATGAAGTTTATCTCAAACATTTTTACGATTCGATTGCACCCATTCTGCAAGACTTGATTCCCAATGAAACTATCAAACTGCTTGATATCGGGGCCGGGGCAGGATTTCCTAGTCTACCAATGAAAATCCTCTATCCTCAGTTAAATGTAACTATCATTGATTCTCTCAACAAGCGCATCAACTTCCTCCAACTTTTGGCTCAAGAACTGGATTTAGACGATGTTCATTTCTACCATGGACGTGCCGAAGATTTTGCCCAAGACAAAAACTTCCGTGCTCAGTATGATTTTGTAACGGCTCGTGCGGTTGCCCGTATGCAAGTCCTATCTGAATTAACTATTCCCTACCTTAAAGTTGGCGGAAAACTATTGGCACTCAAGGCCAGCAATGCACCTGAGGAATTATTAGAAGCTAAGAATGCCCTCAACCTCCTTTTTAGTAAGGTCGAAGACAATCTCAGCTACGCTCTACCTAATGGAGATCCACGTTACATCACAGTGGTAGAAAAGAAAAAGGAAACGCCAAATAAATATCCACGTAAGGCTGGCATGCCCAATAAACGCCCACTTTAAATTTTTTAGTAAAAAATATTTACAAAGTTCGGAATTTCTGCTATACTATCACAAGCAAAGGTTTTTAATGTCATCCCGTGAGGTGACGAAGACGCAGAAATATTTAAAATTCTTTAAAGTCTAGATTTTAGAGAAGTCTTACTCTGAGGGCCTATTGCTGTAAAATAATGGGCTCTTTTTTGATGCCCAAAAGTGAGGTTTATATGAAACAAGAATCAACTGTTGATTTGTTACTAGACGTTGACCAACGTCCTTCAGCTGGAAAAGGAATTCTCCTTAGCTTCCAACACGTTTTCGCCATGTTTGGTGCGACCATCTTAGTACCATTGATTTTGGGAATGCCTGTATCTGTTGCCCTTTTTGCTTCAGGTGTAGGAACACTCATCTATATGATTTCAACTGGTTTTAAAGTTCCCGTTTATCTAGGTTCTTCATTTGCCTTTATCACAGCTATGTCCCTAGCTATGAAAGAAATGGGTGGTGATGTATCTGCTGCTCAAACAGGGGTTATCTTGACTGGTTTAGTCTATGTCCTTGTGGCTGCAAGTGTTCGTTTTGCAGGTACAAAATGGATTGATAAACTCTTACCACCAATCATCATCGGGCCTATGATCATCGTTATCGGTCTTGGACTTGCAGGTTCAGCTGTTACCAATGCTGGTCTTGTAGCTGATGGAAATTGGAAAAATGCTCTTGTAGCAGTTGTTACTTTCTTGATTGCTGCCTTTATCAATACAAAAGGAAAAGGCTTCCTACGAATCATTCCATTCCTCTTTGCCATTATCGGTGGTTACCTCTTCGCACTAACTCTTGGCTTGGTTGACTTTACACCAGTTCTAAAAGCTAACTGGTTCGAAATTCCTGGTTTCTACTTGCCATTTAATACAGGCGGTGCCTTTAAAGAATACAATCTTTACTTCGGTCCAGAAACTATCGCTATCTTGCCAATCGCTATCGTAACAATTTCTGAGCATATCGGAGACCATACTGTTTTGGGTCAAATCTGTGGTCGTCAATTCTTGAAAGAACCAGGTCTTCACCGTACTCTTCTTGGTGACGGTATCGCAACTTCAGTATCTGCCTTCCTTGGTGGACCAGCAAATACAACTTATGGAGAAAATACAGGGGTTATCGGTATGACTCGTATCGCTTCTGTCTCAGTTATCCGTAACGCTGCCTTCATCGCTATTGCCCTTAGCTTCCTTGGTAAATTCACTGCCTTAATTTCAACCATTCCAAACGCTGTACTTGGTGGTATGTCAATCCTTCTCTATGGAGTTATCGCCAGCAACGGTTTGAAAGTCTTGATCAAAGAACGTGTAGACTTCAGTCAAATGCGTAACCTAATCATCGCAAGTGCTATGTTGGTACTTGGACTTGGAGGAGCTATCCTTAAACTTGGTCCAGTTACCCTTTCAGGTACTGCCCTATCAGCCATGACAGGAATCATCTTGAACTTGATCTTGCCATACGAAAATAAAGACTAATACTCTTCGAAAATCTCTTCAAACCACGTCAACGTCGCCTTGCCGTACTCAAGTACAGCCTGCGGCTAGTTTCCTAGTTTGCTCTTTGACTATCATTGAGTATAAAAGTCTAAACACATCAAAAAACGAGCATTTCCAATTACGGAAGTGCTCCTTTTTCTTCTTTCTAAAAAAGGAAAGCCCTGCGGCCTTCCTTTGTCTTACTTACGTTTCTTCTTCGCTTTTTTCATTTTGTTAGCCATACGTTTCATAGACTGTTTCATGGCAAATTCACCAATTTTACCTTTGAGTCCACCACCAAACATCTGGCTCATATCTGGCATTCCTGCTCCTCCGAGAGCTGACAGGTCAGGCATGCCGCCTTGTCCCATCATTCCTTCAAGGGCAGACATATCCATTCCTCCCATATTTGGCATATTTTTAGGAAGGTTGTTTGGATTGATTCCCATTTGCTTCATCATTTTGTTCATATCTCCAGACATAACACCTTGCATGAGTTGTTTAGCCTGGTTAAAGTCCTTGATGAATTTATTGACTTCTACAAAAGTATTTCCAGAACCTGCGGCAATACGACGGCGACGGCTTGGATTTAACAAATCTGGATTTTCACGTTCTTCAGGTGTCATTGAAGACACAATGGCACGTTTGCGAGCAATCTGACGCTCATCCACCTTCATGTTTTGAAGGGCTGGATTGTTAGCCATACCTGGAATCATCTTGAGCAAGTCTTCCATCGGCCCCATGTTTTGCACCTGATCCAACTGATCAATGAAATCATTGAAATCAAAGGTGTTTTCACGCATCTTCTCAGCCATTTCAAGGGCTTTTTGCTCATCGTATTCCTGAGAAGCTTTCTCAATCAACGTAAGCATATCCCCCATACCAAGAATACGGCTCGACATACGGTCTGGGTGGAAGGTCTCAATGTCCGTAATCTTTTCACCTGTACCAGTGAACTTGATTGGTTTTCCGGTAATGTGACGAACCGATAGGGCCGCACCACCACGAGTATCGCCATCAATCTTGGTAAGAATAACACCAGTCACTTCCAACTGAGCATTGAACTCACGCGCAACATTGGCCGCTTCTTGACCAATCATGGCATCAACGACGAGCAGAATTTCATTTGGTTGAGCCAATGCTTTTACGTCACGAAGTTCATTCATCAAAAGCTCATCAATCTGCAAACGCCCTGCCGTATCAATCAAGACATAATCATTATGGTTGGCTTGGGCTTGTTCCAAACCTTGACGGACAATCTCAACAGCTGGAACCTCTGTTCCAAGTGCGAAGACAGGCACATCAATCTGTTGACCCAGAGTTTTCAACTGGTCAATGGCCGCAGGACGGTAAATATCCGCCGCAATCATCAAAGGACGAGCATTTTCTTCTTTCTTAAGTTTGTTGGCCAATTTACCTGCAAAGGTTGTTTTACCAGCCCCCTGCAAACCGACCATCATGATAATCGTCGGAATTTTAGGTGACTTGATAATCTCAGCCGTATCAGAACCTAAAACAGCTGTCAATTCCTCATCAACGATTTTAATAATTTGTTGCGCAGGATTAAGGGTATCAATGACCTCATGTCCGACTGCACGTTCACGAACCTTCTTGATAAAGTCCTTTACAACAGGCAAAGCAACGTCGGCCTCAAGCAAGGCCAAGCGAATTTCTTTGGTTGCCTCTTGGACATCAGCTTCAGAGATTTTTCCTTTTTTACGTAGATTTTTAAAGACGTTCTGCAAACGTTCTGTTAAACTTTCAAATGCCATTTTTCTTCCTCTTATTCTCTATTATCAATGCTTGTTAAAATTTCTATCTGCTCCTGCAGAAAGTCATCCTTGGGATAACGCTCCAAAATCTGGTCAAAAATTTGACTACGGACAATGTAGTCCGAATACATGTGCAATTTCATCTCATAATCTTCCAGAATCTTTTCTGTCCGCTTGATATTGTCATAGACAGCCTGACGACTGACACCAAACTCCTCGGCAATCTCAGCAAGGCTGTAATCATCAGCGTAGTAGAGCTCGATATAATTCATTTGCTTATCTGTCAAAAGCGCCGCATAAAATTCAAAGAGCGCATTCATACGATTGGTTTTTTCGATTTCCATAACTTTTATTATACCAAAAATTAGCCTAATCTACCACATTAGCAGGCTCATCCGAAAAGATAGCCAGGTAAATTTGAAAAAGACATGAGCCTAGCCCCAAGTAATTTCCAATTGATAGCTGGCAAAGGGATGTCCCTCTTGATTTTGTAGTTGATAATCTAGTTCAATCTTTTGCCCATCAACTTGATAATGGGTCGTTTGGATGATAAACTCCTGCATACCCATAGGTGTCGGAATATAGGCTAAACTATCACTATCCTTTAAAAAGCGCATAATGGTCTTGGGATTGGAAAATCGGTTCATCACAAGTTCTTGACCATGAAATTTAATCACTACTTTTTCCTTTTCCTCATTATAGAAAAGCAGGTAGCTATAATCTCCTTTTTCATGCACTTCAACATCATAAAGCTGATCAATCACTTCCAACTGCTCATCAAACTGAATCGTATTTCGCATCCGAATCTTCACGTCAGGTCCTCTTTCTTGTCTCTTGTCCTACTATTTTACCAAAAACTCTGGCTTTTTGCTATAATGGTCATATGAACGAAAAAGTATTCCGTGACCCAGTTCACAACTACATCCATGTCAATAATCAAATCATCTATGACTTGATTAATACAAAAGAATTTCAGCGTTTGCGTCGTATCAAACAACTAGGAACTTCCAGTTATACCTTCCACGGTGGGGAGCACAGCCGCTTCTCCCACTGTCTAGGAGTCTATGAAATTGCACGACGCATCACAGAGATTTTCGAAGAAAAATATCCTGAGGAATGGAATCCTGCCGAGTCTCTCTTGACCATGACCGCTGCTCTTTTACACGACCTTGGGCATGGTGCCTACTCTCATACTTTTGAACATCTCTTTGATACAGACCATGAGGCCATTACTCAGGAGATTATCCAAAGTCCTGAAACGGAGATTCACCAAGTCCTGCTACAAGTAGCGCCAGACTTTCCAGAAAAGGTAGCCAGTGTTATTGATCATACCTATCCTAACAAGCAGGTCGTACAACTCATTTCTAGTCAGATTGATGCAGACCGCATGGACTATCTCTTGCGCGACTCCTATTTTACAGGAGCATCTTATGGAGAATTTGACCTGACTCGGATTCTTCGAGTCATTCGTCCTGTCGAAAATGGTATCGCCTTTCAGCGCAATGGCATGCACGCCATCGAAGACTACGTCCTCAGTCGCTACCAGATGTATATGCAGGTCTATTTCCACCCAGCAACACGGGCCATGGAAGTTCTCCTGCAGAATCTCCTCAAACGCGCCAAGGAACTCTATCCTAAAGACAAAGATTTCTTTGCACGAACTTCTCCACACCTCCTGCCTTTCTTTGAAAAAAATGTGACCTTGTCTGACTATCTGGCTCTGGATGATGGTGTGATGAATACCTACTTCCAACTCTGGATGACCAGTCCTGACAAGATTTTAGCAGACTTATCACAACGCTTTGTCAACCGCAAGGTCTTTAAATCCATTACCTTTTCACAAGAAGACCAAGATCAACTCGCCAGCATGAGAAAATTGGTTGAGGATATCGGCTTTGACCCGGACTACTACACTGCCATTCATAAGAACTTCGACCTCCCTTATGATATCTATCGTCCCGAATCTGAAAATCCGCGGACACAGATTGAGATTTTACAAAAAAATGGAGAACTAGCTGAACTCTCTAGCCTGTCTCCTATCGTCCAATCCCTTGCAGGTAGTCGCCACGGAGATAATCGTTTCTATTTCCCGAAAGAAATGTTGGACCAAAACAGTATCTTCGCAAGCATTACCCAGCAATTTTTACACTTGATTGAGAATGATCATTTTACCCCAAATAAAAACTAAAAGAGGAAATTTATGAGTATTAAACTAATCGCAGTCGATATTGACGGAACCCTAGTCAATAGCCAAAAGGAGATTACTCCTGAGGTCTTTTCTGCCATCCAAGATGCCAAAGAAGCTGGTGTCAAAGTCGTGATTGCAACTGGCCGCCCTATCGCAGGTGTTGCCAAGCTTCTAGACGACTTGCAGTTGAGAGACGAGGGTGACTATGTTGTGACTTTCAATGGTGCCCTTGTCCAAGAAACCGCTACAGGACATGAGATTATCAGCGAATCCTTGACCTATGAGGATTATCTGGATATGGAATTCCTCAGTCGCAAGCTCGGTGTTCACATGCACGCTATTACCAAGGATGGTATCTATACTGCCAATCGCAATATCGGAAAATATACAGTGCACGAATCAACCCTCGTCAGCATGCCTATTTTCTACCGTACACCTGAAGAAATGGCCAATAAAGAAATCGTCAAGTGTATGTTCATCGATGAACCAGAAATTCTCGATACTGCCATTGAAAAGATACCAGCGGAATTTTACGAACGCTACTCCATCAACAAATCTGCTCCTTTCTACCTCGAACTCCTTAAAAAGAATGTGGACAAAGGTTCAGCTATCACTCACCTAGCTGAAAAACTAGGATTGACCACGGATGAAACCATGGCTATCGGTGACGAAGAAAATGACCGTGCCATGCTGGAAGTCGTTGGAAATCCCGTTGTCATGGAAAATGGAAATCCAGAAATCAAAAAAATCGCCAAATACATCACTAAATCTAATGATGAATCTGGCGTTGCCCATGCCATCCGTACATGGGTACTGTAAAAGGAAAGAATAGACGAAAACCGCTCGACTGAGCGGTTTTTATTATGAAGATATCACAATAAGAGTAAATCAATAAAATGAATTGCTGTTGCACAGTCACTTAAATCTTGAGAGTACAAAAACAAAATGAACAGCTGTTATATCAAATAGAGACTTTATTACTCCGGTAATTCTACCTTCAAACTCATATCAGTCGGTTGCAACACCTTCTGAACCGCAGCGAGAAAGGCCAATCCGTTATCAGATGGAGAATACTGAAATGTGATATGGATGACTTTTTTGTCAAACTTATCGCCGTATCGTTCCACATACTGCTTGCTTTCAAGGAAGTAGATATAATTGTTGAGTTTTTCTTGAAGTTTCAAGAGATGTTCCTCTTCTAATGACTCAATCCATTTGTTTCCATCAATCAACAACAACTCTAGATGGTCATCTGAAACACCCATCGCATCGATGCTTGTAACGTCTAGTTCAATTTTCTCAACTGTTTTAATGGTTTCTACTACCTTAGGTGGATTGTAGTATTTTTCCTTGAATTCCTTAAGAATCTTCTCTACCTTTTCCACCTCATAAGACTTGAAAGAAGGGATTGATTTAATATTTCCAATTAATCGACTGTAATATCCACTAGTTTTTAACTCGTTAGGAAGTTTTTCTATTGTATCAAGTATAAGAGGAACTAATTTTCTTGTATCAATTTCAAAAGGAAGAGGTTTATATTCCGACAGAATGAAATCTTGAAGTAATAAATATTCTGTAACTTGCCATATTTTCTTTTCATCAATACTTAAAGAGAACTCTTTTAATATCTCAAATGTCCTTTTCTCTATATCTTTATCACCTTCTACATATAGAGGGAATAAACAATATTCCATCAACACCTGAATATCAGTGTATTCCGTTATCATTGAATTGCGTTGTTGAAAACGATACCTAATATCCTCTCCAAGAAATGCTTCTGCTTCTTTCCCTTCCTTCATTATTTCACGATAGTCTTTTACAAAATTTTGATAATCTTTAGGCTCTGGTATTTCAAATTTTTTCATTTATTTACTCCATTGGTTAATTCTAAAAATTCCTTCAACTTGCTCAATTATATTAGTGCCAGGTTTATAGACACGTGGATTTTTGATTTCATAGTATCCTTGACGTTCAATCGCAGATAGAAAGTCATCGTAAGAATGCCCCGTTGTGTCAATCGTAGGCATAAGTAGTTCGCTGTTTAAAACCGTTAAATAATCTTTTTAAAAATCTAGTCCCATTATACCACAAAAAGAGAGCGTTTCCGCTCCCTTTATTACTCTGGCAATTCTATCTTCAAGTTCATATCAGTCGGTTGTAACACTTTCTGAACAGCTGCGAGAAAGGCTAGGCCATTATCAGATGGAGAATACTGGAATGTGATATGAATGACTTTTTTGTCAAACTTATCACCGTATCGTGCCACATACTGCTTGCTTTCGAGGAAGTGAATATAATTGTTAATTTTTTCTTGCAGAATTTCAAGATGGACTGCTTCTATCTCTTTCTGCCAGCCGACTGGATCCACAAGGAGTATCTCTAAATGACTATCTACAACACCAATAGAGTCTAGTTCGCTAGGTTTCAGTTTTGAAACGATAACTTGTGTGACGATTTGATTAAATTCTTCATGAGAAAATATTTTTTGGTTATCAGATAAATCATTAAAAATTAGATCAGGATTATTTCGTATAAAAATTTTGTCTGACTCTTCTTGTGTATATTGCTTTTTTGATTTCCAAAAACCATATTGTGCATAATTCATCAACTCTTTATCAGTATGTTCTCCAGACATATAACTATCTGCAGCTTCTTTGGGGATTTCTTGAACTACTTCTGGCATAGTAATATTAAAAGTTGGATAACGCAAGAAATACTTATCACCATCTTGACAGATTTCCAACATATCTTTTTGACTAGTATAAATCGACTTCATTTTTAATATCTATTAGCTCCTTGTGTTTTTTTAAATATTTCATTCCATACCATTCTTCCACTGATTTTCCTTCCCACTCACGATACTCTTCAGGATATTTCCATTTGTAGAATGCTTGTAAATAACTAGGAAATTCGATGTAAATTAGAATAGCAATCACAGCAATATTTAGGATAATCCATGTTATCAAAAGACCTAATCCTTCCAATGAAGTTGAAAATTTTAAGGAAAAACTTTTTATAATAAAGTTTATAATGACTCCAATTCCCAAAAAACTCATTCCATAAATCGCTATCTTATTGGCAATTTTGTTACGAAGAGAAGAGGCACTTCCATTACCATACATCAGTTTTTTAAGACTTTCAATTTCAAGGCTAAACATAAAATAGGCTAATATAGTAATAAAAACAAAAATAGCAGCAACCATCCAAATAGATAAAGTTGGTAATGACATATCAATCGCTAACAGATTAAATTCAAGACTAAGCCAAATTAGAAATGTGATGACATGAAAATGATTGCGATAAGGCAGTATAAAAGCTTTTCTAAAAACTTTACCAATCAATATGATAAATATCCAAATTAAGAAACAGACTAGATATACCTCAGCTGTTAGTAATGGATGTTGATAGATAGGCAATCTTAAATCTTTAGGATCAGAGTCGTGCAAGGACAGCGAGAAAATAAGAATCATAAAGTTTATAATTACAGGACCGATAAGAGTGAAAACAATATTCTGAATATGAAGAACTAGTTTAGACTTTCCTTCCCTATAATATGTTTCTAACTTAGAGAAAACATTTCCTTTCTGATACTGTAAAAACTCATCATCTAATAAATTTAAACTCTCTTCAAAACTTGCTTTAAATAAGGAATTTCTTTTCATATTTTATCACCTGAATTTAATTATTTTTACATTCTTTTTAGGACTACCTCATACTCACGTTCTTCTCCAGGTACAAAGGCAAGGTTTATGGTTGTTAGAAAAATGAACTTTTTTTACTTTTTTTGATTCTTCTTTAGCATAGGCAAAAAGATCTAGTTGGTGCGTGCATTTCTTATCAAGCTCTCCATTACCTTCTTTCGCTTGTGCAAATTATTGGCTAAATACAAATAGAGAATAAACAAAAGCATCGAGTGGAAAAATAATGGCAAAAAACTAGGATATGACAGATAGACTAGTACAAATACTAGCAGACTGATAAGACTACAACGTATAAAGAATAATACGATAGCCGCATTTTTCTTCGATACTTCTAAGAACTCTAAGTACTCCAAATCTGTAAATAGAGCCGGATACAAATCCAAATCTTTCTTAAAATAGACATCTAGCAATTTTCCGATAAATAAGGAAAGACAAGAGAATAAAATCAAATAAAGATACTTGTGAGCAGGTATACTAAAGATTGTCAATCCATTCAGAAATCTTATAAATGGAAGAACGAGCAACACCAGTGAAAATATAACGTACTGTTGACTCTTAGAAATTTTTTCTGGAATTGAAAAATACAATTTCTTTGTCTTTAAGTCATAATAGACTAATTTGTCCTTAAATTCTACTAGATGAACTAGTCCTTTATAATGTTTTCTCTTTTCTATCATTTTCTTTTTTCAGTTCTTTCTCCAACTGTTTTAAGACAACTAAAATATCGCTTTTATAATCCATGGTCTCATCTACAAATCTTCTTGCTAGACTAAAAAAGCTGACTTCATCCGTCGTTTCTCCTCGTCCTATACATTCAGTCAGCTTGTAAATATCCTGAATGATCCCAGGATATCGTTTCTGGCTCGTATATTCCAAGTTAATCAACTCTTGTAATTGCTTAATATATTGCGTGTATTGGTTCTTCATAATTGAATTCCTTATTAACTTTAATCACTTCGTTTAATTTTTACTATGATTTGACCTAACTTCAACTATCTCATATTCCCGTTCTTCTCCAGGTGCAAATGCAATGTTGACAGTCCCTAGAAATATGAACATTATTAACATCATTAAACAAAGCATGCTAATGTTCTTCAAATATATGAATGCCAGAGCAAATATAAGAGCTAAAGCAAAAACACACAATCTTAAAGCAAGCATTTTGACATAAAAAATCAATGAATTTACTGGTTTTATCTTAAAATAAATAGATTGCTCCAACGATCTATTGAGTAATTTTTCCAAGCTGTTTTTCTTTTTAGAATATAAAAGTTGAAGCAAACTAAAAGATAATAATAGACCAATAACTACTAAAACCAAGCTAGTTACTATCGAAAAATTCACATAAAAGTTGGCAAATAAATCGATATGGTTCATATGAGCCCAGGCATTCACAAAAACTGCCAATCCTGCAGCTAATGACGTTGGAAGGATAAATTTGCTCTCCTTAGCGTTTTTTTCTTCGATTTTAACAAGTTCTTCATCTGAGATAGCATAAACTTTCTGATAAAAATACCAGTTTAGAGGCAAACAGAAATATCCGAAAAAATGTTTAGGAGATCTATCTAATAGATACTGTCTCCCCTGATAATGAAATAATAGGTATCGAAGATTCCCTTTATAATATAATTTTATTTTTTGCATTCTAATCCTTACTAATTTAAGAAAACATGAGTTTTTCCCAAGCTTCGAGGAGTATCTCGATATCGGCGATATCTTATTTTAGTATTTTATCATTTATTTTATATAAGTGATGACTTTCAGTTCCAAATGCAACATTAGAAGCCGATAAATATAAAAAGATGATTGCATTAGCCATTAAACCAAAAAGTAAGTTACCTGAGTAAAAATAATACAAGGACATAAAAAATGCTAGTCCACCAATAACTACTAAAAAGCCTAGCAATTGTTTAAAGTCAATTTTTACTGGTGTGATTTTATAGTATTGTAAATGCCTAAGTTCGCACCCTAGCACGGAGGCCATCCTTCTTTTCCGAGAATAGTAAAATAATTCAACCAGAACATATGTTAAAAGAAAAGTCATTAAAAAAAGTGCCACTGTCGTAAAACTTGAAAGATTCGTTTCAAAATACTTAGTGATATCAATCTTGTTCACGCGTAACAAATTATATAAAAAGACACTCAGTCCAGCACCGAGAGAAGCTGAAACAGTGAGTTTTGTAGCACGTCCAGTTTTTTCTTTTATTTTACAATACTCATCCGATGTAATGGGATACACATGTTGAAAGAAAAGCCAATTTATAGGTGGAAAAAGATATCCTATCAAATGACATGGTCTTCTATCAAGTAGATAGTATTGATGATTGAATTCAAATACTAAATACCGAAAATTTCCATAAGTAAAGCAAATTTTTTCCATCATTTCTCCTTAATCACAAACAGATCACTTCTACTTAGCCCCTCTGAACTATACCCTAGCAAAGTAGCCTCATATTGATCTCCTAGTCCATTAGCATCATTCAGTTGAATCAACCACTCCTTCATGGTTTTTAATTTTACAATTGATACATAGAAGGTTTGAAATATTCTGTTTGGTGGAGAAAAGAGATTGTATTCATTGTCACTTGCATCTATGTAATAAATTTTGTTTAACTCTGAAGAAAAATTTATTTTTCCTTTAGTCCTAGAGTCAACCGAATAAAAGTTATCAAGTTGTTCTCTAGTTAAGTATTCTTTCAGAATTTCGATATCCTCTATATCATTTATTAAAGTCATCAAGGGGAATTCAAAATCTGTAACACCTCTTTTAACAAAGATAGCAAAATAGAGTTGAGCTAACTCCTTGTTACGAATTTTACAATATTCTAAAATAACCCCTCTTTCATTTAGTGAAATAACAAATTCGTCTTCTCTTTTTTCTAGAATATAAATAATATCCACATTATCATATGCCTGCAACTTGTTATTTATTGAAACAATTTCGACATTTCTGATAAACCTTTTCAAACTTACAATATATTCATTATCAAACATTATCATTTCCTCGAAACAGATTCCATTTTTTTCTTCTATTAGATTGAAACCACAGTATCACAACATTACTTTTCAATAGAATTTAAAAAGTTATCAATGGCTTGGCCTTCTAAACTTTTTACTTTAACTCCCTGATCTTTAAAGATTCCTAAAGGTGTTTCGACTATTTTTAAGACTTCAATGTCTTTTCGGCTAATCTCTTTTGCCCATTCTAATTTGTTTATCTGCTTGAATCCCAACTCATCCTTTATTTGATTTTGATTGGCGCTTGGTTTTATTTCAAACCAATCTTTCTCAATATTCCTTCGAATCATCCCACTACTAACATAAAAAGAATGCCCCTTATATTGAATCTCATAATGAATCTTGTATAGATAGTCTAGCTCTTCCATTTTGACTTTTTTTGAAAAGAAATCATCAATTTCTTCTCCCCAAGAATCTACATAATTATTAAATCCCTCATCCTTTGTATCACTAGTCAGAACAATCCAATCATTATTACTAAGACCTTTTGAAACATGATATTTTTTACCCCGATAAATTGCAATCATTATTCACCCCTATTTTGTTACTTTCCAACCCAACCTTATGGAAACGTTCATCAGCTGTCTAGTCTTTTAATAAGCTGTCAATTCTTTTTATCAATAAAGAAAATTGTTCATTTTTTCTTTTCATGTATGAAGCGTCCGAATCAAAAACATAAAAATCCGATAAACCATCTCTTGGGAAAAACATACTTTTGTACATTTTTTGTAGTTGGTTCATCGTTTCAGCTGGTATCTGGGGTTTTCCTATACTTTGTAGGATAAACTGCATTTCCTCAAGGATACCAATGAAATTATTAACATTATTTTTTTCCTTGTAATTTGATAGAAACTCTATTAATTCAGATAACGAATCTGTCAGTTCTTCTTTTAAATTGGTCATCATGCTATTCTCCATAACATTCTTTACTTATTAATAGAAATCTAGTTCACATACGACATCTAAATTTGACTATCTCATAAACTTTCTCAATAGCTTCTTCTTCATTTTTAAAGGAAGCAATTTTAATTAAACTCTGACGCTCTGACACTTCATACACCAGAAATTTATTTGATTTCGAATCCAGAAAATACCCTATTGCGAACTGCTCTAATGCTTTTTTGTTTAGATAGACTGTATGATATTTAAGCTTACTTCGATTACACTCTAAAAAAG
Source organism: Streptococcus mitis (assembly GCA_946190205.1). Taxonomy (GTDB): domain Bacteria; phylum Bacillota; class Bacilli; order Lactobacillales; family Streptococcaceae; genus Streptococcus; species Streptococcus mitis_DI. The sequence goes on from CAMHZO010000002.1 coordinate 14,196, forward strand.
TAAGTAACTCTTCTTTTGTCATTGTAGTTTCTCCGTTAGTTTTATGACTTTTTAAGTAAAGAGAATTTTGAGGTTGCTTCCTTCCTTCTTCTCTCTCCATACTTAGGATCAATTATACTAAATAAGCGAATTTGTTCTTCTTGAAGAAGGCTATTATAACGTTCAAAATCTCCATTAGCATTCGTCCATGCATTCTTTGATGCTATTCTAGTAACATATGATTGTAAAAGATCATAAAGTATATCTTCCTTATTAGCAAATTTTTTCTCAGAATTTATTTTGCCACGTTCGACACCAACAATGTAATAGTGATCGCCCTCTAAATAAATAGTACGTCCTTCCGGTAAGAATAGAGATGGTTTTTCTTCTGAAAATAAGTCCGACCGATTCAGATTTGTTTCCCCTATTTTTAATAGTAACTCTATTAATTCTTGCTTTAACTGCATTATTTTTACCTCATTCCATTATTCATAAATAATAATTATTTGCTAAACAAGAATAGAATACTGGTCTCACCTGATTTTGTATCGATATATGATATTATTTCCGCAAAAGAGGTATTAAATTTACTAGAGTATGTACTCTTTTCGGAAAATCTACCATATTGTTTTTCTAACCACTTATCCTGTATTCCTTTTATATCTTGTAGTTTATATTCAAACATATTCGAATAATTTATCGGAGCATTTGATTGATAAATACATAACTTTAAAGATTCAAGAATGTTATTTTTAAAATTAAAATCTGCCCAAAATTCTAATCCTTCAATCTTAACGGGGGATTTTAACTTAAATAAATTAGAACTTTCATCTTGTTGAAGATAAACTTTAAAATTATTATTAAATATTTCTTTTGTTAATTGTTTGTTGATAACTGTATTATTTATAATCATTAGAATTCCTAACTATATCCTATTTTTACCTGTTTAAAAAAAGTTTTGACAATCTAGTCACATTATACCACAAAAAGAGAGCGTCTTTCGCCCTCTTTATCACTCCGGTAATTCTACCTTCAAACTCATATCTGTGGGTTGTAACACTTTCTGAACCTCAGCAAGAAAGACCAATCCATTATCAGATGGGGAGTACTGGAATGTGATATGGATGACTTTTTTGTCAAAGCTATCGCCATATCGCTCCACATACTGCTTGCTTTCGAGGAAGTGAATATAATTGTTAATTTTTTCTTGCAGAATTTCAAGATGGACTGCTTCTATCTCTTCCTGCCAGCCGACTGGATCCACCAGAAGAAGCTCTAAATGATTATCAACTATACCAATAGCGTCAAGTTCGCTAGGTTTCAATTTTGAAACGATGGCTTGGGTGGCAATTTGAGTAAATTCTCCAGGAGAAAATATTTTTTTGTTATCAAGTAAATCATTAAAAATTAAATCAGGATTATTTCGTATAAAAATTTTGTCTGACTCTTCCTGTGTATATTGCTTTTTTGATTTCCAAAAACCATATTGCGCATAATTCATCAACTCTTTACCAGTATGTTCTCCCGATATATAGCTATTGGCAGCTTCTTTGGGAATTTCTTGAACCACTTCTGGCATGGTAATATTAAAAGTTGGATAACGTAAAAAATACTTATCCCCCTCTTGACAGATTTCCAACATGTCTTTTTGACTTAAATAAATAGTTTCCATTCTCATCTCCTTTGTCTTTTACCAAATGTCTACTGATTTATTCTTTCTTCAAAATCATTTATCTTCTCTTTCGTACTAACTAAACTTTAGCTAGTTCTCAATGACCTAGAAAGATAAACACATCTTTTACAAGATTCACATATCCTGCCTCAAATTAAATCTTTTTCCTTCCTCGTCCCATAGTGGCGAAGGATAGGGGTGCGAAAAACCAAGTTCATTAGCCAACTGTTCCGCATGAACTGTTCGACTTAGAATCTTAAGGAACTCATCCTTTGCTTCATTCATCGTATCAAACTCCCATGTTTTCCCCACAATATATGAGCGTTCATCCCTACTGTTAATTTGAAATTTGCCATTTTTAAAAAACAAATGTGTTGCCCAAGGTTGACTGCTATCTTCATCAAACAAGACATAAGACAAGCTTTCAAAACCTCTTTCTTTAATCTCCTTTTCCACTATATTTTTCAAAGATTCAATATCGATATCTAGTTTATCCCATAATGGAGAGGAATATTCAGGAACTTCTCCATTTTCTACAGAAGTTTTATTTATAAAAACTGTTAACTTTAGATTATGGATAAATCTCTCTTTTGCTTCTTCAAATGTCTTAAACTTAAAAATACTTCCTGTACTCGCTCGATCCATTGTTGAGTAAACTTCATACAATTTCAATTCTGGATTATAATCTATCCTAGTTTCCCACTCAGAAAGTCTGTGTTCATTAAAAATAGAATATCTTAAAGACTCATATCCTAAATCTTGAATGGCTAATAAAAGTTCAGAACGTTCTTTGGCTTCGTCTCTCATCTTCTAGTTATCCTCTTTTTCATCCCATAATGGTGATGTATATTCTACTGGCAATCCTAATTGTATATTCAGTTTATTAGTTTCTATAACGAGTTCTAATTTTTCAAAAAAATCTTTCTTTGCACTTCCAAAATTATCGTACTCTTTACTATGTCCAACTATATATGATCGATCATCTCGACCATCAACATAAAATTTTCCATTTTTCTGATAAAGATGAAATGCCCAAGGAAGCTGTTTTGTTTCGTCAAATAGAACATAATGTAAGCTCTCATAATGACGTTTTTCAATTTCTTGTTCAACTATGCATTTCATGTTCTCAATGTCAGCTTCGATTTTGTCCCATAACGGGGAGGAGTATTCAGGAACTTCCCCATTTTCTACAAAAAGTTTATTTATTTCTACAGTAAGATCTAGTTTTTCTAGAAATTTATTTTTAGCATTCTCAAAATTATAGAATTCCAATTTTTTATTAAAACTTGCTCGATCCATGGTAGCGTAGACATTGTACACTTGCTTAGAATCGTCATATTCGATTACCACTTCCCATTCACTAGGACCATATTCGTTAAAGATAGAATACCTCAAGCTCTCGTAACCTAAATCATGAATGGCTGACAACAGTTCTAAACGTTCTTGGGCTTCATCTCTCATCTTTTCTTGACCTCCTTATTTATCCCACAAACTACATGAATAGTAGGGTGAATCTCCATTCTGTACAAAATATCTGTTCATTTCGATAAAAGACTCCATTAAATTAAGAAAAAATAGTTTTGCCTCTTCAAAATTGTCAAACTCCCATGTCTTCCCCATTATGTAGGTCCGGTCGTCCCGACTATTTACCATAAACTTCCCATCTCGATAGTATAGATGTATGGCCCAAAGTTGACTACTATGCTCATCAAATAGAGCATAATAAAGATTTTCAAAGCCTTTTTCTCTGATTTCTTTTTCTACATCTTGTTTTAACAAATCTAAATTCAAATTATTATTCATATTATTGTCCCAATTAACAGTTTATCTATAGAGTGTTACAAGTCCCATCACTATTTCTCAATAATGGAAAAACGTTCATTTTTTTGATATTTTTGATTCAATCTTTCCAGCTGGTTCATTGGTTTTATTTTAACAAGACCGTTTGGGAAAGTGATGCTGTCGTTCAATTCCTCTTGATAATCCTTAATTCCTTTAGCAATTGCTTGGGCAACTGTCGACGTATGGATTGTAAAACTAGCTATATTTTTTTCTTGCATAAAAAGGATTGCATCAAAAAACAAAACCGAAATATACAAATCAACAGCAGAACGCTGCGATAACTCTATAAGATCGCCTTCTAATATATCTTGAATCTTATCAATATCATTCTGCTTGTAGAAATACTCAGCTAATACTTGGCAAATATCAGTCGGAAAAAGATCTGGTACAGAGGTCGGAGGATCTATGCGATATCTTTTTTCACCTCTCAAAATCCCTGCAACATTGCCAGCTTGGATAGCTTCTAACAAGAGTTTTCTGTAATTTTTCATTTGATAATCTCTCTTATCTCCAATTTCGAAGAGACTTAGTTCGTTCTCTGCAAAATTTACCATTTTGTTTTTATTAAGATTAGTTTCCGCTTTTTAATCGCTACTCGCTAGAATTTCAGCACCTTCGGGTAATATTTCTTCCAGTTCGGCCTTTGTGAATAAGCCTTGCGCTTTAGGATTTCCTCTTAAAGCTTCTGGATATTGCCTCAGGAAATTTCTATCAGCTTCTTCTTGTGTCACGTGCGGTGGCCAAGAATCGTTCTGAATCTTCCAAGATACTTCACGTAGCGTTCTTTCCCCACTATCTAATAAGGCAAACAGTTCATTTGGTAATTCATAGACTACTAACCAAGAAGCCACAGTTCCCTCTTCTGAAACTAAATAATACTTGTTATCATTTCTCCAGATGGATTTCCCATATCCTTCAACTTCTTCAAACTGGATAACATCTTCCCATTCTAGATTTGTTGGTTTCATTTTATACCTTCCTTACTTAAGTGGTGATACATAATCATCTGGAAGTTTGCCTCTCCAGTCAATCCACATTTGCTCAGCAATTGGAATTAATCTTTCAAGTTCTTCCTGAGTAAATAACTCTCTAGTTTCAGGTAAATCAATTAATGATGTAGGACTCTCTTCTATAAATCGTTTTTCACTAGCTTTCTTTTCTTCTTCCGTCGGTGGCCAATAATCGTGCTTAACTTTGCAAGATATTTCAAGTAGAGTCCGTTCTCCACTCTCTAGTAAGGTAAATAATTCTTGTGGTAAATCATAGACTGCTAACCAAGAAGCCACGGTTCCTTCTTCTAAAACCAAATAATACTTGTCCTCATTTTTCCAGATTGACTTCCCGTATCCTTCTACTTCTTTAAACTGGATAATATCTTCCCATTCAAGGTTTGTTGGTTTCATTTTATACCTTCCTTACTTAAGTGGTGATACATAATCATCTGGAAGTTTGCCTTCAGATTCGATCCACTGTTTCTCAGCAGTTGGAATCAATTCTTCAAGTTCTTCCTTAGAGAACAGTTTCCTATTTTCGGGGACATCTATCAAAGAAGCTGGATATTTACTTATAAATTTTCTTCTAGACTCTTTTCTCTCTTCTTCCGTCGGTGGCCAAGAATCGTGTTTAATCTTCCAAGATACTTCTAGTGGTGTTCTCTCCCCACTTTCTAATAAGGCAAATAACTCATTTGGTAATTCATAAACCACACGCTGAGGGGCAATTCCTCCCTCCTCGGTAACGTAATAAAGATGATTACCATCTCTCCAGATATGCTGACCGTAACCTTTTACTTCTTCAAACTGGATAACATCTTCCCATTGTAGTCTTGTTGGTTTCATTTGTATTCTCCTAGTGCAAGTTTTTCTCTCAACCAGAATATCATAAAATCAGGCTTCTTTTTCTTCCTCAATAGGCGAAGCCATCTTTTACCCATTTTCTAGTTTCTAAATCTAAATTAAAATAGAAATCACTTCGACCAGATTTATCAAAACAATCATCTTTAAGAGCCTCGCATACAATTCTCAGTTTCTTCTTACTTATCTCAGAAATATATAGCATAGTAAATCCTGCAAGAGATTCAATTTGGTCGATTTTCTCACATTCTAAATTATAAACCTCTAGTTCTGATGGAACGTCAAAATCGTTTGATGAGCGAAATATGCTCAAGATACGCTGATATTTAGGGCTAAAGCGAAGACAATGTAAATGATGAAAACTAATCTGATGCTTCCCATTATGATTCCAATCTAGGGTTCCTTCTAGTAGATTTTGTTGCCCTAACAAATTTCCTTCTAAACTAAAGTAGAAAATGATTTTACTTACAAAGTTTTCTCCACTATAGACGATAACAATGTTCTCATCTTTATCATATTCTGCATGAATGATATCTGGTAGTTCTATCTTTATTACAGAACCATCCCACTCCCATATGACCATCCGTTCACTGTAATCGATTTTCATCATCCTTCTCCTACTCTAACTCAGATAAATTCGATCTGTATTGTTTGCTCAGTCATCATGCAATACACTTCCTCGACAAGTTTATCTATCTTGTTCTGTGTGATACGAATGTGGTTGTATGGTGGCTCCCAATTCTGTATACTTGACCTATATACAGTAAAACTTCCATCGGTCAACAATTCTCCCTTTGCTTTTAAAACATAACCATTTTCATAGTCAAATGTGATGATAGACCTTGTACCAGAAATTTTCATTTTTCTTCCTTTTCTTATATCCCTTTTAGACTAAACTTGTAGAGCATTCATAGTATTTTTTATTTGGTATTTCAGCATGATAGAACTACCTTAAAAATCAATGTTAACGTTTTCCATTATTATACCATACAAGCGCTTGATATGAGGGGCTTGCTAGTTAAAAACTAACAAAAAACACTGGTTATCCAGTGTTTTTTTGTTTCTTTATGTTTCTTTACGCTTCTTGAATGCCCCCTGCAGGAATCGAACCTGCAACTACTCCTTAGGAGGGAGTTGTTATATCCATTTAACTAAGGGAGCTAGATAAAAACTCTGCTGAAAAAGCAGAGTTTTTTAGTCGAATTAACGACGGATTTCTTTGATACGAGCTGCCTTACCTTGAAGAGCACGCAAGTAGTACAATTTCGCACGACGTACTTTACCGTAACGAACAACTTCGATCTTTTCAACACGTGGAGTGTGGATTGGGAAGATACGCTCAACACCTACACCGTTAGAGATTTTACGAACTGTGTAGTTTTCTGAGATACCAGCACCTTTACGTGCGATAACAACACCTTCAAAAATCTGGATACGTTCACGGTTACCTTCGACAACTTTCGCGTGTACACGAACAGTGTCACCAGGACGGAATGATGGGATATCAGTACGAAGTTGACCTTCAGTCAAGCTTTGGATTAATGGATTCATTTTATTCTCCTATCTTTGTCAATCTTGAGGAATCTTCCTCAGCGGATAAACTGTATTTTTGTGCGTCCATTACACACAAGATACAGTTTACCAAATTTCCACAAAAAAGTAAAGAAATTTACAACAGAATTCCTAAAAAAATCGCAACCAAACCACCTAGGTAGGTCAAAGCTAAATAAGAATAAAATACCTTCTTATCACTTAACAGTCTTTGGAGTTCGTCATTCAAGGTCGAAAAAGTTGTCAAACCTCCACAAAATCCTGTCGCCAGAATAGCATAGACTTCCTTAGACTCTACATGATTGTAGAAAAGTCCAATCAAAAAACAACCCAAAAGATTGGCTATGAGCGTTCCAAGTGGCAATTTAGAAGATTGATTATAGCGGGAAAAGAAATAGCGCATTAAAGCTCCGAAACCACAAGCAATTGCAAGATAGATGATTACCATTTTTTCCTCCCCAAATAGTAAGCCAAGAGTAGACCTCCACCAATACTCAAAAGCAAATACATAACTAAACTAAGATAACGCCCTGTATCAAGCAGTTTCACAGCATCAAGCATGAGACTAGAAAAGGTTGTCAAACCACCGCAAAAACCTGTACCTAGTGCTAAAACCAAGCCCTTACTAGTACCCTTATAGACCAGATAACCCTTGACAAGATAAACCAAGCAGAAAATGCCTAGATAGTTAGCAAGAAGGGTTCCCCAAGGAAAGTCTGGACTGGCTGGTAACCAAGTGGAAACTAGATAGCGAACCAATCCACCCACCATGGCAGCTAGAAAAATTCCTAGCGGATAAAATTGTTCTTTTTTCATTTGATGTTTTGATCCTGGTAATCACGCGAACGTTTGAGTATGTCCGAAAATGTTGCAACAATAGTCTCCTGATAGCGCTTGTCCTCTACTCGATTTCTGACCTTTTCAAAAATAACTGCTTCTCTCTTGGTATCTAAAATCGGTTTCCCTGATGCTTTCTTATAAGCAACTACACCCTCAACCAAATGCATTCGTTCTTCTAACAATTTGACAATTTGGTCGTCGATTTGATCAATTTCTTGACGAATACTATCTAAATCCATACAGTCTCCTCCTTTATTTGAATTATTGTATCAAAAAGCCATCAAATAGGCTAGTAAAATCCCAACTCACGATAAGAAAAATGCACTGATTGATTGTATCAGCGCACTTTTATGCTTATCCTACTTTAGCAGCCAATTCTTCTGCGAATTGTTCCAAGCGTTCAATATCTTCTTCCTCGGCAGAAAGATCTACTTTAACACACTCTGAACCTTTTTCTGCTCCTGTCGCTACAAAAACGCGATCAAAGTCATCGACAGCCTTACAGAATTCGTCGTAGAAGGTATCTCCTGATCCGACCACTCCATAGATTTTGCCATTCAAGTTGAGATCTGCTAGGTCTTCGTAGAAGTCCATCATCTCATCTGGCAATTCACCATCACCATAAGTATAGGTCGCAACGATAGCGATGTCTGCTTCCAAGAAGTCTGAAGCGTCAACAGTTGTACATTCATCAACATCGACATCCAAGCCCAAGTCACGTAATTTGTCTGCTACAATATCTGCAATTTCTTCGGTATTACCGGTCATACTGGCAAATACAATTTTTGCTAATGCCATATCGTCCTCCTCAATTTATCTTTCTCCATTATATCACATCTTTTTCATTTTAAAAATAAAAATTCTTGTGCTACAATGAAATGAGAAAGAATTGAGGTTATTTATGGAAATTTGCCATCAAATTTTAGAAAAAATCAAAGAATACGACACGATTATCATTCATCGTCATATGAAACCAGACCCAGATGCCTTGGGAAGTCAGGTGGGATTGAAAGCTCTTCTCAAACATCATTTCCCAGAAAAAACTATCAAAGCAGTTGGTTTTGATGAACCAACTCTTACTTGGATGGCTGAGATGGATTTTGTTGAAGATAGTGCCTACCAAGGCGCCCTTGTCATCGTCTGTGATACGGCGAATACTGCTCGTATCGATGATAAGCGCTATAGTCAAGGTGATTTTCTCATTAAGATTGACCACCATCCAAATGATGATGTATACGGTGACCTGTCTTGGGTAGATACTAGTTCAAGTAGCGCTAGTGAGATGATTACCCTATTTGCCCAAACAACCCAACTGCCCTTGTCAGATCGCGCTGCTGAATTGCTCTTTGCAGGTATTATTGGTGATACAGGTCGCTTCCTCTACCCTTCTACGACTGCACGGACTCTTCGCCTGGCTGCTTATTTGAGAGAACATAACTTTGACTTTGCAGCTCTCACTCGAAAAATGGACACTATGAGCTACAAAATTGCTAAACTTCAAGGCTACATCTACGACCATCTGGAAGTGGATGAAAATGGTGCAGCGCGCGTTATCCTGAGTCAGGAAATCTTGAAACAATACAATGTAACCGATGCTGAAACTGCAGCCATTGTCGGTGCACCTGGACGTATTGACAGTGTAAGTCTCTGGGGAATTTTTGTAGAGCAGGCTGATGGCCACTACCGTGTCCGCTTACGCAGTAAAATCCATCCTATCAATGAAATCGCCAAGGAACATGATGGTGGAGGCCACCCTCTAGCAAGTGGTGCTAATTCCTATAGCCTAGAAGAAAACGAAATCATCTACCAAAAGTTAAAAAACTTGCTTAAAAACTGATAAAATACTTGCCAAACTTTTCAGAATCTGATAGACTAGTAAGGTAACAATCTATGGCTCGCAAAGAGACCATGGCAGAAAGGAAATATTGCAAAATGAAAAAAGATATCCATCCAGAATATCGCCCAGTTGTCTTCATGGACACAACTACTGGTTACCAATTCCTTAGCGGTTCAACAAAACGCTCTAACGAAACAGTTGAGTTCGAAGGCGAAACTTACCCATTGATCCGTGTGGAAATTTCATCAGACTCACACCCATTCTACACTGGACGTCAAAAGTTCACTCAAGCAGATGGACGCGTGGATCGTTTCAACAAAAAATACGGTCTCAAATAATGATAAAAAGAACAGTTTCGACTGTTCTTTTTTGTTTCTTGAAATCAACTGCTGTTTTCATGTTCCAAACTCAAAAAACTTTGCACTCTCGATAGCCACACAATGGTTGCTAGAGTACAAAGTTTTTTTATTAGACTTCCTGCGAAACTAGAATTCTAGTTCACAGTTGATAATTCCAGCAATCAAATTCATTCGTAATCCAAATCGTTTACGTCGATTTCGTTAGGTTGTTGAAAACATTTTAAACGTTTTTACTTTGGCCAAAATATTCTCAACCTTGATTCACTCTTTAGATAGCACATGATTATAGGATTTATCTTCAAGAGTTAGTGGCTTAAGTTTGCTTGATTTCCTCGGAATTTGAACTTGTGAATACATCTTCATGATCCCTTGATAACCACTGTCTGCTAAGATTCTACCAGCTTGTCCGATATTTCTGCGACTCATTTTGAACAATTTCATATCGTGGCAATAGTTCACTGCAATATCCAAAGAAACAATTCTCCCTTGGCTTGTGACAATCGCCTGAGCCTTCATAGCATGACATTTCTTTTTACCAGAATAATTGGTTAGTTGATTTTTTAGAACGATTGATTTTTACCTCTGTTGCATCCACAATCACCGTATCCTCAGCACTAAGATGAGTTTTTGAAATCGTAAAGCCACTTTGAATAAGAGTTGCTTCACCCCATTGACTCCGACGGATTAAGTTGCTTTCGTGAATGCCAAAAATTGTTTACTTACTTCATAATTCATAGTTTTATTGTATCATATTTTGTTTCGCAGGAAGTCTACTTTTATTTTCCACTGCTAAGCACAATTCTTAGATTCTCTCAGAAAAAGATTAGACTTTTAACCCCAAAATTGATAAAATAAAAAGGAAAATAAGATAAAAGGAAACTATAAATCACCATGATGAACATGCAAAACATGATGCGCCAAGCACAAAAACTTCAAAAACAAATGGAACAAAGCCAAGCTGAACTTGCTGCTATGCAATTTGTTGGTAAATCTGCTCAAGACCTTGTTCAAGCTACCTTAACAGGTGACAAAAAAGTTGTCAGCATTGACTTCAATCCAGCTGTCGTTGACCCTGAAGATCTTGAAACTCTTTCTGATATGACTGTTCAAGCCATCAACTCTGCTCTTGAACAAATCGATGAAACTACCAAGAAAAAATTAGGTGCTTTCGCTGGAAAATTGCCATTCTAAGCATAAGAAAAACAAGCATTCAAGAGAATACTTGCCTATCATGGGAGGAACAACTGTTCCTCTTTTTGCTTACTAAAAATTAAAGAATTCCATGGCCTGTTTGAACAGTAAATCCGTATACTCTGGGTCTTCTTGGGCAATGGTAACCTGATCTTGAATCATTTCCAAGTCATCCGTTATCATGCCGTCTGCACCCAAATGAACAGATTTATCAAAGGACTCTGAACTATTGATGGTCCACACGTACAATTTTTGATCGGTATTCCAAAGCTTGTTGACAAAATTTTCATCCAAGGTTGAATACTCCATAGTATAACCTGTGGCCTTGGTTCTTGGAAAAATACTATTATAAGGTAGGATTAAAAAGACTGGAATTTGAGTATCGTAGGCTAAAACCTGGTCAATCACATGGTAGTCCAAGGATTGCATTTGGTGACCATTCTGCTTAAGAACAGTTCCATATTTTTCCATAAAGCGTTTCATCATATCTGGGCTATCTTTTCGACTAGTTTTAATTTCAATAAGGAGTTTTTGATGTAATTCATTGGCTTTATTGAGATAGTCATCAAAACTAGACACCTTGCTATGATAACCATTTTCTGAAATATCGAGTTTGGTCAATTCCTCCAAGGTTAAATCCTGAGGTTTGGCATTAACTCCTGTCAAATTCTTGATATTGGCATCATGCATCATGACAAACTGGCCATCTTTTGTTTCCTGAACATCCGTCTCAACGAAGTCTGGAGATAACTGAGCGGTTTTTTCTAGTGATTGGACGGTATTTTGCACACCATTCTTATTAGATACTCCCCTGTGAGAGATAATCAAAGGTTTGTTAGCAACTGGAGCTTCTAAATAAACATAACCCTCAAGAGCGAAAAAGATAGCAGCACATCCCATCACTCCCCATCTCATCCAGTGGTCTTTCTTTCTCCTTGGTGTGATTTCTAATTCTTCTCCTGTTAAGAAGGAAACAAACTTAATGAGAAAGTAAGTCAAGGCCATATAGTGGAAATTCTTAATCAAGACAAAGTTAATAATTCCCATCACAAGAGATTCCTTATGGGTCAAACCATCCATCAGTGCCTGACTTGTCAAGATTGGGATCAATAAAAGAATGAAAAATATGTAGGTTTTGACGACAATCCAAAGCAAGTTCCAAATATAAAACCAAGAGTGCTTTCTTGTCTTCTCTAGACTGTATCTGACTGCTTCTTTGACTGTTTTCTTCTCAAATAAAAGCTGAGGTAGGGCAAACATCAAGCGCACTGAAATGTAAAATAGAAGTAAAGCAAGAATAGTAACCACTATACCTACTAGCCAATACTTGTCTTCCACATAATCAACGATAAAGTCCGGAATGACGATTTTATTGAGGTAATAAATCTTTAAAATCTTTCGAATCAATGGAAAGAGCATCATGATATAAAAGAAGATAAAGGCTATCTTGGAAAGTGTCGCTTGCTTCATAAACAAGAAACTTTGTCGAAAGACCTTACGACTGTACTCCAGCAAAGTTCTCTTTTCATGATAGAGTAGGTGCCGGGCTCCGATAAAGAGAAGTCCTATCTGGTAATAGGCGATCAGTAAATTAACGATTACCAGAATAAATAAAGCAAGACTAACAAAGGGAGAACCTTTTATAATGGCAAAAATATTGTTGTAAGATAGAAAGAGATAACCTGTCTGACGGAGCAAAAGTCCAGCAATCCAAGAATTTGACGGTAACCAGACAAACTCAATCATCATGAAAGTCAAGAAAAAGAGAAAGAGTATTTTATCTAGATTAAAGTATATCTGCTTAAAACCTAGATTTTTAGGTTTTTCAGGTTTCATAGACACTCCTAATCAAATAATTGAGACAAGTCTAAGCCTCCAAAAGGATTGTTCGATAGGCTACTTTCTGCCCCTAACAATTCTCTAGCTTGATCCGACTCTAGAAAGGACTCGTAAACACGCGCTGTCATACGAGCATCCTCTAAGCTATTATGAGACTGACCTTGAAATCCAAGAAATGAGGCAACAGTTTGCAATTTGAGATTGGCAATACCGTGTAAATCTGAACTACGACGTTCAAAAGCTTCATCATACAAATCTACCTTATACTGCTGGCTGTAGTCTAAACCATGATCCGCTAAAATAGGTAGATCACTTTTAGCAGCATTGTAGCCTACCATAGGTAAAGAACCCACAAACTCTTGGAAATCTTTTATAACTTTCTCCACTGGAGGAGCATCTTTTAAGATCTCAGCTGTAATCCCAGTCAAACCATTGATAAAACTCTTTAGATGCACACTGGTATGGACATAGGAATCATAGGCATCGATTTCCTGACCATCTCTAAAACGCACTGCCGATACTTGAATCAAGTGTGTTTGCCCTTCATGCTGATTAAATTCTAAATCGAAAGCAATGTAATCTTCTAATCGTTCCATTATATACCTCTCCTATACTGTTATTTTATACTCTTCGAAAATCAAATTCAAACCACGTCAACGTCGCCTTGCCGTAGATATATGTAACTGACTTCGTCAGTCTTATCTACAACCTCAAAGCAGTGCTTTGAGCAGCCTGCGGCTAGTTTCCTAGTTTGATCTTTGATTTTCATTGAGTATTACTTGAGCAACTATACTATTTAGAAACAAAAGAAGCCATCAGGTTAGCATTTAACCTAAACAGCTCCTTGATTATCCTCCAAATAAACGAGCAAAAAAGCCTTTCTTAGTTGATTGGACTTCTTCTTTTGCTTGGTCCAGCTCTAGCTTAAGATTTTCTTGATCCTTCATGGCTTGAAGGGTCAATTGTTGCTGCTGATCGAGTTGTTTGTCTTTCTCAGCAATCTGGCGGTCTTTGATACGCATCTGCTCATCTTTTTCTGATAACTGGCGATCCTTGGCTTTTAATTGTTCATAAAGGCGGAGAATTTCTGCATTCTTCTCATCAACCAGAATCTCCATCAACTCACGTTGCTTGACATCTTCACTGACAGGCTCATCTTCAAAAATCGTTTTTTTATAGATTTCTTCTAGCTTAATCAAGCCACTTCTGGTAACGACTGTTACCCCTTTGTCATTTTTATCTGTGTCTTCTTCTGGTAATTCTTTGACACGGTTATTGATTGCTTGGCGAGATAATCCTAAGACCTCTGCAATCTCACTGACGGTCATTTCAATACTCATAATATCCTCTGAAACATTTTCTAGCTTTTCTTTACTTAAATCTTATCATAAGCTAGAAAAACTGTCAAATTTTCGCTTAATCTAAGGCCTTCAAAAAAGCTAGTAATACTTGGGCAGAGCGACGTCCAGCTTCGATAATAAACTCATCAAAAGAGATGTTTGCTTCATGGTTGGCATTATCACTCATAGCTCGAATAACTAAAACTGGAAGCTTAAGGGCATGCGCTGCCTGAGCAATAGCTGCCCCCTCCATCTCAACAGCTAAAACTTCTGGGAAATGAGACTTAATCGCTTCTATCTTGTCATTTCCTGCAACAAAACTATCTCCTGTAGCAATCAAACCAAGATGCCAGTTTTGGTCCAATTGAGATAGACTCTCTTGAATTTCGGCAACAAAGGCTTTGTCTGATTCGAAATAAAGCGGTTGTTGTGCCATTTGTCCATAAGCATAGCCAAAAGCTGTGACATTCACATCATGATAGACTAATTTATCAGCAATCACAACATCCCCAACAGCAATACCCTCTGCCACTGCCCCAGCTGATCCCGTGTTAATCAAAGCATCCACTTGAAAATGATCAGCCAAAATCGCCACACTCATGGCAGACATGACCTTACCAATTCCACTTTCTACAAGAACGACTTCATGCGAGGCAATGGTTCCTGTATGATAGGTATTCCCTAAAATAACTTGCTCCTGGGCATTGTCTAAATGCTGGACCAGATAAGCCAGTTCTTCTGGCATAGCCGCAATAATTCCTATTTTCATTTCAATTCCTTTTCTATTACAAAAGTTTCATTGCTAAGACAAGCAAAATCAAGAGAAAGATGACAGCGAATAAGATTTTATTCAACTTAGAATTGAAGACATTTCTCTTGGTATTTTCAATGCGACGGCTTTTATGAATAGACGGTTCGACCTGAATCTTCAAGGTTTCCTGGCTAAAACCATGATCCTTAGGTTTGGCATAACCAAAACGGGAAGAAGAGGTTGGTAAAATTTTTGTCTCCTCATCATCTAGTAAAGGAGGACCTGAAATTTTTTCGCCTCTATTAGCCCTTTCAATCATTTCATCCGTTAATAAAGGTTTACCCATACTGACCTCCTCTATTTTTTCTGCAATTCCCAATACTGTATAGCCATAATTGTCTTGGCATCACAGATATGACCTGATTGGATCAATTCCTTAGTTTCTTCTAAGCTCACTTCAAGGACTTCCAAGGTCTCATCTTCATCCTGCGGACGCGGATTTTCCACTTTCGTCAAATCGCTTGCTAGATATAGTTTTAATTTTTCATTACAAAAGCCAATGGCTGAATAAAAGTCATACAAAAGTTCTAATTTCCCTGTATAGGCTGTTTCTTCCTCTAATTCACGAAGGGCTGCTGCAACAGGGTCTGTATTTTCTCCTACTTCCAACTTTCCGGCTGGAATTTCGTAAGAGACAGCCTCGATAGCTTTGCGGTACTGCTTGACCAAGATGAGTTTTTGTTCATCCGTTACTGCTAAAACACAGACAGCTCCATTGTGGAAAATCAAATCCCGTTGGGCAGTTCCCTTGCCTTCTGGTAATTCAACCTGATCTTGGACCAGTTTAAAAATTGGACCTTGATAGATTTCTTTTCGACTAAGCGTTTTTTCTTCAAATTCCATGACAGACTCCTACTGATTATTAGGATGATGAGGAAGGCGAGTTGCATATTCGTCTTTGTTAACCTGACGACCGCGTCCAATGGCAATCGCATCTGCTGGCACGTCTTTGGTAATAGTTGAACCAGCTCCAACAAGAGAATTGTCACCCAACTCAACTGGGGCAATAATGGTTGAATTTGAACCAACAAAGACATTGTTGCCAATGACTGTCTTGTATTTGTTTTTTCCGTCATAGTTGACTGTAATGGTTCCTGCACCAAAATTAACTTTGCTACCCACTTCACAGTTTCCGATATAAGTCAAATGTCCAGCCTTAGTATTCTCACCGATTGAAGAACCTTTCACCTCAACAAAGTTACCAATATGAACTTGGGCACCTAGACTTGAACCTGGACGAATGTGGGCATAAGGACCGACTGTCACACCGTCTGCAACACTACTTTCCTCAATCATAGAGTTGGTAATAACAGCTCCTGCTCCGATAGTGCTATCCACCACATAAGTTCCATTTGTCAAAACAGTCTCAGCACCAATTTTCGTTCGCCCTTTCAAGGTAACATTGGCTTCAATTTGAACTTCAGGAGCAATCTCAACATCAATATCGATATAAGTTGCTTCTGGATTGACAAAGCTAACACCGTTGACCATGTGCTGATGATTGATACGACGACGCATAACCGACTCAGCAGTTGCAAGAGCCACACGGTCATTTACCCCAAGACTTTCATCAAAATCTTTCAAAGTATAAGCGCCGACTTTTTCACCAGCCTCACGGAAAATGCCAATGACGTCTGTAATATAGTATTCACCTTGAGCGTTATTGGTATTGATATTTTTCAAAGCTTCAAACAAACGCTCGTTGTCAAAAACATAGGTTCCAGTATTAATTTCCTTGATTTGCTTTTCAAAATCTGTAGCATCCTTCTGCTCAACAATGCGAAGAACTTCAGCATTGTCATTACGCACAATTCGTCCATAGCCAAAAGGATTATCTGTTTCAGCAGTCAAGATAGTGGCCACATTTTTATGATTGATGTGGAAATCAATCAAGTTTTTCAAGCTTTCACCTGTGATTAAAGGAGTATCCCCTGCAATAACCAAGGTGTGACCTGACAAACCTTCTAGGATAGGCTCTGTCATCATAACTGCATGGCCAGTCCCTAACTGTTCAGATTGAGTCACAAATTCTGTCTGTCCAGCCAAGACCTGCTCAACCAATTCCGCCTTGTGTCCTACAACTGTTACTGTCTTTTCAGGTTGGATAGCTCCCACACTACGGAAAACATGTTCCAACATAGAAATACCCGCAACCTTGTGCAACACTTTTGGCAAATCAGATTTCATGCGAGTCCCTTTACCCGCTGCTAAAATAATGGCATAATTTGACATAATCTTCTCTTTTCTCTAGAAATTCCCTTTTATTATACCATATTTCAAATCATTCCGCGCCCTTGAATGAAAAAATGCTCTAAAGTCCTTTATTAACCCATTTTTTGAGTATTTTTTTTGATTTTTTCTCATTTTTAAGGTAAAATTATGAGATATGAGAAAGAAAATAAATCCGCTTATTTTGTTTGGTTTTTTTGGGATTATGATTTTCATTTTAATCCTGAATCGCCCTCGTTTTGAGGACCATCCTGTAAAAACAAAGTCAAATATCGCGCAAGTAGAAACGCAAGCGCTACACAATATAGATAAACCGGTAATTGATGTTTCTGGTTGGCAGCGTCCTGAGGAAATCAATTACGATACTCTGTCCCAAAACATTTCTGGAGCTATTGTTCGCGTCCATAGTGGTGCTCAAACGTCCAAAGAGAACGATGCTTCCTATGTTAATGGTGTTGATAAGGCCTTTAAAACCCATATCACTGAGTTTCAAAAACGAAATGTCCCAGTTGCTGTCTATGCCTATGTAGCCGGAAAAAATGTCCAGGAGATGGAAAAAGCTGCTGAGGTATTCTATAACGCCTCTTCTCCATACAGTCCAAGTTACTATTGGCTAGACGTGGAAGAAAAAACCATGTCTAATATGAACGACGGTGTTGAAGCCTTCCGAGCAAAGCTTGAATCACTGGGTGCTAAAAATATCGGAATCTACGTTGGGGTCTACTTCATGGAAGAGCACAGTATTGATACAGACAAGTTTACATCTGTTTGGATTCCTTCCTATGGTTCTGACTCAGGATTTTACGAAGCTACTCCTAAGACTGATTTAGATTATGACATTCACCAGTACACGTCTAAAGGAAAAATTGCTGGCTTTGACCACGATTTGGATATCAACGTCATTTCGTCCTTAAAAAACAAAGAAGAAACCTTTAGAAAACTCTTTTTAAAACCTTAAAAGCATTTGTTTATCATTTGCTTTTTATTTTTGTGTTTGATTGTGATACAATATAGTAAGGATTTTTTGAAATAGAAATAGTTGGAGGAAAAATATGCTCTCATGGTTAGCACGTGTTATTAAAGGGATTGTCATTGCTCTTGGATTTATTCTACCGGGAATTTCCGGAGGGGTTCTAGCAGCAATCTTAGGAATTTATGAACGAATGATTGGCTTTCTGGCCCATCCCTTTAAAGACTTTAAAGAAAATGTTTTGTACTTTATTCCAGTTGCCATCGGTATGCTTCTGGGAATCGGCTTATTTTCCTACCCGATTGAATACCTGCTTGAAAATTATCAGGTCTTTGTCTTATGGAGCTTTGCGGGTGCCATTATTGGTACTGTTCCTAGCCTCCTCAAAGAATCAACTCGAGAATCTGACCGAGACAAGATTGATTTAGCTTGGTTCTGGACAACCTTTATCATTTCTGGATTAGGACTCTATGCCTTAAATTTTGTTGTTGGAACCTTAAGTGCCAGCTTCCTTAACTTCATCCTAGCAGGGGCACTATTGGCTCTGGGTGTATTGGTTCCTGGCCTCAGTCCATCAAATCTACTTTTGATTTTGGGACTCTATGCTCCTATGTTGACTGGTTTTAAAACCTTTGACCTCTTGGGAACTTTCTTCCCGATTGGAATCGGAGCAGGTGCAACTCTCATCATTTTTTCAAAATTGATGGATTATGCCTTAAACAACTACCACTCACGCGTCTATCATTTCATCATCGGTATCGTCCTATCAAGTACCCTTTTGATTTTGATTCCAAATGCAGGGAACGCTGAAAGTATCCAATACACTGGCATTTCTCTTGTTGGTTATGTCATCATCGCCTTCTTCTTTGCACTGGGAATCTGGCTTGGTATTTGGATGAGTCAATTGGAGGATAAGTATAAATAATGGCAAAAAAAGTTAAAATCAAAAAAACATTGGTGGAACAAATCCTGTCTAAAGCAGGTATCCCACATCAGGGGATTCAAATCAATGCCCTGGAAGGAGAGCTTCCTCAAAGTTATGAACGAGATCAGATTTTCAAAACCTTGGCTCTTTTGGGGGACAAGACAGGACCGATTATCGGAATTGTCCCTATCACTCAACACTTGTCGGAAAAGAAACTAGCAAAAATTTCTGGCAATAAAAAAGTCAGCATGATTCCACAAAAGGACTTGGAAAAAACAACAGGTTATATTCATGGAGCCAATAATCCTGTCGGAATTCGTCAGAAACACAATTATCCCATTTTTATCGATAAAATTGCTCTAGACTTGGATCAAATGATTGTCTCTGCAGGCGAAGTTGGTCACAGCATTATCGTCGCACCGCAAGACTTGGCTAGCTTTGTAAAAGCTGACTTTGTAGATATCTTGGAGGGCAACTAAGAATGAAACTCTACTTTGTCCGCCACGGTCGTACCCTCTGGAACCAAGAAGGTCGCTTTCAAGGTGCTAGTGGAGACTCTCCCCTTCTTCCTGAATCCATTGACACCCTAAAACGACTTGGCCAATATCTCAAGGAAATTCCTTTTGATCAGATTTATTCAAGCGATTTACCTCGAGCGGTCAAATCTGCTGAGATTATCCAAAGTCAACTCAAGTCTCCCTGTCCTTTAGAAAGTGTTCCTAATCTCCGTGAATGGCAGCTGGGGAAGTTGGAAGGTTTGAAAATTGCAACCTTAGAATTTATTTACCCGCAACAAATCAAAGCTTTCCGATCTAATCTTGCTCAATTTGACACTCAAATGTTTGGAGCAGAATCCCTCTATAGCACCACGCAACGGACCATCCAATTTGTCAAATCCTTAAAAGATAGTCCGGCTGAGCGTATTCTAATTGTCGGTCACGGTGCTAATCTCACTGCTAGTCTTCGTACTCTTCTAGGATATAAAGAACCACTTCTTCGCAAAGATGGCGGTCTAGCAAATGCCAGCCTAACCATTCTAGAAACTCATGATTTTGAAACATTTACTCTCGATACTTGGAATGATACTTCCTATCAATAACAGAACTTGATTTTAGCGTCAAGTTCTTTTTAGTTTTTAAAGATTATCCGTGAATTTCTTGCTTATTTATGATAAAATGGGAGTATCGCAAAAATGACTCATCGTATTCAATTTTGAGTAAAACTAGGAGGATCCCATGTCAACAGAACATATGGAAGAACTAAATGACCAGCAGATCGTTCGCCGTGAAAAAATGGCTGCGCTCCGTGAACAAGGAATTGATCCTTTCGGAAAACGCTTTGAACGCACTGCAAATTCACAAGAATTAAAAGATAAATATGCCGACCTCGATAAAGAACAATTACATGATAAAAACGAAACAGCCACTATCGCAGGACGCTTGGTAACCAAGCGTGGTAAAGGTAAAGTTGGTTTTGCCCACCTTCAAGACCGCGAAGGTCAAATCCAGATCTACGTTCGTAAGGATGCTGTCGGTGAAGAAAACTACGAAATCTTCAAAAAAGCAGACCTGGGTGACTTCCTTGGTGTCGAAGGCGAAGTGATGCGTACAGATATGGGAGAACTCTCTATCAAGGCAACCCACATTACACACTTGTCTAAGGCCCTTCGTCCTCTTCCTGAGAAATTCCACGGTTTGACAGACGTTGAAACAATTTATCGTAAACGTTACCTTGACTTGATTTCTAACCGTGAAAGCTTTGAGCGCTTTGTCACTCGTTCAAAAATCATTTCTGAAATCCGTCGTTACCTTGATCAAAAAGGTTTCCTTGAAGTGGAAACACCTGTTCTTCATAATGAAGCCGGTGGAGCTGCTGCCCGTCCATTTATCACCCACCACAATGCCCAAAACATTGACATGGTGCTTCGTATCGCGACTGAGCTTCACTTGAAACGCCTTATCGTTGGTGGTATGGAACGTGTCTATGAAATTGGCCGTATTTTCCGTAATGAAGGAATGGATGCTACTCATAACCCTGAGTTCACTTCTATCGAAGTTTACCAAGCTTATGCAGACTTCCAAGACATCATGGACTTGACGGAAGGCATTATCCAACATGCTGCTAAATCAGTCAAAGGCGATGGCCCAGTTAACTATCAAGGCACTGAAATCAAAATCAATGAACCATTTAAGCGTGTTCACATGGTGGATGCTATCAAGGAAATTACTGGTGTCGATTTCTGGCAAGACATGACTTTCGAGGAAGCTAAAGCTATTGCCGCTGAGAAGAAAGTTCCAGTTGAAAAACACTACACTGAAGTTGGCCATATCATCAATGCGTTCTTTGAGGAGTTTGTTGAAGAAACTTTGATCCAACCAACCTTTGTCTATGGACATCCAGTAGCTGTATCTCCACTCGCGAAGAAAAATCCTGAAGATGAGCGCTTTACTGACCGTTTCGAGCTCTTCATCAGGACTAAGGAGTACGGTAATGCCTTTACTGAGTTGAACGACCCAATTGACCAACTTAGCCGTTTCGAAGCCCAAGCGAAAGCCAAAGAACTTGGTGATGATGAAGCGACAGGCATCGACTACGACTACATTGAGGCTCTTGAATATGGTATGCCTCCAACAGGTGGTTTGGGAATCGGTATCGACCGTCTCTGCATGCTCCTCACTGATACAACCACTATCCGTGATGTATTGCTCTTCCCAACAATGAAATAAATTCTTATCCTCTGGTATTTGCCAGAGGATTTTTCGATACAAAAAGAGACTGAGGAAAAACTCAATCTCTACTTTTCACTTCTTTTGTTGCCACATCTTCTCCAAACCATTTTTGGCTGATTTCCTGGAACTTTCCTTCTTGGTATAGTTCGATAAAGGCCTGGTTTAATGCTGTTAATAATCTTTTATCAGCTGGTCTAACTCCGACCGCAAAGGATTCACTTTCAAATCCTGCTGAAAAGACATTGTAATCATTTAATATACCCTCAGACTGGAGGTAATAATTAGCATACACTCGGTCAATCAACAAGGCATCAATCCGATCATTTTTCAAGTCAATCAAGGCCTCATTAAAACTCTGGTACTGATTAGCCTTCTGGTCTTTGACACGATTTTTCAATAAATCTGACTGGGCTTCAAAATCTAAATAACCAGAGGAACCGGCTTGGGCTCCCAAGGTCTTATCTTTCATATCCTCTACTGAATGAATTTGCTGGCCTTTCTTCGCAACCAGAACTTGCTTATTTTCCATATATGGAATGCTAAAGGCAACTTTCTCTCGGCGTTCATCAGTGGCAGAATAGCCATTCCAAATGGCATCAATAGTTCCATTTTGCAGTTCCGTCTCCTTCATGTCCCAGTCGATTGGTTGAAATTGAACCTTAAAACCTAATTTTTCAGAGACAGCTTGTGCTAAGTCAATATCAAAGCCTGTATACTGTCCATTCTTTTCTTCAAATCCCATAGGTACAAAGGTATTGTCAAAACCTATAGTAATGGTCCCCTGCTCTTGATATTTATCCCAGTTATCCTGCTTTGGATCACTAGCCTTCTGAGTACAAGCCGTTAAAAAGAGAGTCAGGAGCGAAACCAACACTAAAGCAATTTTCTTATTAGTCATTGGCACCTCCTACTTGGGCTCAACCTTGAGAATCTGATCTGCAATATTTTCAGCGAACTGTAAATCGTGAGTAACCACAATCTGGGTCATGCCAAGTTCCCTATTTTGCAAGATTAGTTTTTCCACTTCCAAGCGCAATTCTGGATCTAGGGCAGAAGTTGGTTCATCGTAGCCAATGATTTCTGGGTCAATCATCATAGCACGCGCCAAGGCCACCCTTTGCTTTTGCCCACCAGATAGTGAGAAGGGATAAGCATCTGCATGTCCTGCTAGCCCCAACTGTTCCAAAAGCCCTCGTGCCTTCTTCTCAGCCTCTTCCTTCTTCATCCCCATAGTCTTCACAGGTGATAAGGTCAAATTATCTAGAACTGATAAATGAGGGAAAAGTTGAAAATCTTGGAATACAAATCCCAGTAAATTCCGCTTCTCTAGTTCATCCAGTTCTAAAGTTTCTCCATTATAAAAGATTTGCCCTGAATCAATAGTTTCAAGACCCGCAAGCATACGTAAGAGGGTTGTCTTACCTCCACCAGAAGGCCCAACGATAGCTAGGATTTGCTTTTCAGGAATTTTTAGACTGAAATTGGACAAAATTTGCTTTTCACCAAAGCCTTTATTGATATCTCGTAATTCTAACATGGCAGCCTCCTATCTATAGTAACTGTACTTCTTCTCAACTTTTTTGGCAAGAATAGTCACAATACCAATCAAAATCAAGTAAATGGCTCCTGCCAAGAACATCGGAACCAGGCTAGCATCACGGTTGGCAGCTGTGCGACTAGCCAAGATAAGATCTGAAATTCCTAGAGCATAGACTAGAGAGGTATCCTTGACCAAACTCATGACTTCGTTAAATACACTAGGAAGAACAATCTTGGTCACCTGTGGTAAGATAATATAGCGCACTGTGGCAAAAGGGCTAAACTTCAAGACCTTAGCAGCCTCATATTGCCCCTTAGGAATGGTATCAATTCCCCCACGAAAGATTTCAGCAAAGTAAGCCGCATAATTCAACACAAAGGCAATGATAGCCGCAGGAAGACGGTCCAAACGAATCCCAATACTTGGCAGCACATAATAGATAAAGATTAATTGC
This sequence comes from Streptococcus mitis, assembly GCA_946190205.1. Taxonomy (GTDB): domain Bacteria; phylum Bacillota; class Bacilli; order Lactobacillales; family Streptococcaceae; genus Streptococcus; species Streptococcus mitis_DI. The sequence goes on from CAMHZO010000002.1 coordinate 38,157, forward strand.
AAGAGCAAGGGTGTGCCTCGCATAATCCAAATATAAATATTAATCAAATGATGGAGGGGCTTCCAATGGACTTGCAAGGCAAAGGCAATCAAAACGCCCAAGGGAATAGAAAAAATCAAGACCAGTGCAAAAACCTGCAAAGTCATGCTTGCACCGCTCAATAAACTTGGTAATATCTCAAACAAATAAGACATACTGCACCTCCTAAAAATAATTGTTCCTATTATAGCATAAATAAACAAAATAACCAAGAATTTTTGTAAAAAAATTCTCTTTTGAAAAAGAAAAACTATATCTATCAAAAATGATTAGATACAGTTTTTAAAAAAATATTCTTACAATCTCTCAAATAGTTCTTGCATTTGCACATCATCTGGAACTAGTTTTAAGTAAGTTTGAGCATTGACTTTTGCTTCTTCAAAGTAGCCCAATTCACGCAAGAGATAGATATAGTGTTCCAGAAACTCTGGATTGTCCTTCAAATCTCCTACTAATTCTTGGTAATGCTCGTAGGCAGTATCCAAATCGTCCATCTCTTGATAAGAACGAGCAATCATCCACTTGGTCAAAAGATTCTCTGGCTCATCACTTTGTAAGTCTAGAATATCCTCATAGCGCTCCTGTTCTAGATAAATAGTTGCTAAACGGAGTAAAATTTCTTCTGTGTCCTCAGCGTCTGCTTTAGCAGTAAGGAGGTAGTTTTCTGCACTACTGGCATCATGCAATTCATAAGAAAATTGTGAAGCAGCCAGCAAGAGACGAGTTTCAAAGGGATTTTTCTCTAATCCTTGCTTAGCGATACGCAGGGCTTCTTGAACTTGGTGTTCCTTATGTAAGGCCTGACTGTACCCATACTCATAGCCTTCAAAGTCAGGAGAAATGGTATCGATCTGCTTAAAATAGAGGACAGCTTTTTGGTATTCTTCTTGATCAAAGTAAAGGCTGGCCAGCTCAAAAGCTGTTAGGTCATCGTATTCTAACTCCAGGGCTTTTTCCAAAAACTCTGTAGCCGTTTCAAATTTCCCTAACTGAGCATAGGCAAAGCCAATTCGTTGATAGGTAGAAATGCCTGTTTGCTCATAAATTGAGCGATTATCTAACTGGGCATAGCCTTGAATAGCTTCTTGGTAATTTTCCAACTCACTATCCAACTCTGCCAAGCCAAATATTAAGAGAGGATCCTCTGAGTAGGTCAAAGCCTCCAGCAGTTTCTCACGCGCCACATCTGTCAAACCTTCCAACTGGTAAAGATCTGCCTTAAGAAGCAAAGCCGAGACATACCAGTCACTGTCAGCTTGGATTTCCTCAAGATAAGCAAAGGCTTCTTCGATTTGACCATCCTCGCTAGCGATTGTTGCTAGATTAAGATGAAGCTCTGGGAAATCCTCTACGATTTTCAGGTAAATTTCCTTGGCCTGAGGATAGAAACCAATTCCTTCAAGATAAGTTGCTAACTCATACAGAAGGTCACTTGGATCATTTTCTAAAGCTTCGGCGAAATAGTGCTCTGCCTTGGCTAAATCTTGCTCTTCCAAAGCATGTAACATCTGTTGACTATTGTTCACTCTTGACTTCCTCGCCCTCTTCTTCATATAGGCCACTGACTACCTTGTACCATTCGAAAATGGCTGAAATGACAACTTTAGCAGAAGCATAAACCGGAATACCAAGTAAAACTCCCCAGATACCAAACATGGATCCTGAAGTTAACAAAACAAAGAGAACATTAATAGGATGGATGTTTAATTGACTTCCCAAAATCAATGGAGAGACAAAACGGCCTTCAATAGTTTGTTCTACAATAAAGACAATCACTACTTTTAAAAGCATGACTGGCCCAGCAATCAAGCCCAATACTAGGGCAGGAAGCATGGCTAAGAAGCTACCCAAATAAGGAACCAGATTTAAAATACCAGCAGTAACACCCAACGTAACTGCATAGCGTAGACCAATGATCTTGAAGAAAATCATAAACATTACCGCAACAATAATAGCTACTGTTACTTGCCCTCGAACATAGTTGGACAACTGTTGATTCACATCTGATAAAACTTGTCCAATAGGTTCTTTCAATTTCGTTGGCATGAATTGGGTCAAATAGTGACGTAGTCCTTTTCCATCACGTAAGAGATAAAAGAGCATGAAAGGAACGATAATCAAGGCAACAATCACTTGAGAAGCCCCGCTAATAAAGGCGCTCACCCAGTTGACTGCCTGAGAAGAAACTTTACTTGCCCAAACTGTAGCCTGACTTGAGAAGTTTGTCAAAACTTGCTCTAACTGAGGCCTGAAATCATCTGGTAAACGCTTAGTGACCAAATCATCAATAACTCGATCAGCATCTTCGAGGTAGATTGGTACATTTCTTGCAAATGTTAAAACTTGACGTTGCAGATTTGGAATAGCTACTGCCAAGCCCCAAATGATAAAGAGAGCGATAATGACAAAGACAATACTGATGGCTATGACCCGATTAATCTTATGCTTCTCCATCCAATCAACTATAGGATTTAATAAATAGTATAGTAAACCAGATAGAATGACTGGCAACATCACGACTGCCAAAAAGTCTAAAACAGGTGAAAATAAGAAACTAATCTTGCTTAAAATAAACAGATTGAGTCCCAATAATAAGGTTACCAAAAATACCGTAATGGCCTTGTTATCCAAAAACCACTTGAAAAACCAAGATAGGCTAAAATGTTTCTCTTTTTGCTCCATAAATACTTCCTTTCTATTGTTCTCTCATTATACCATTTTTAAATCAAAATAACTCTTTTTTAAAGTGCTTACATGGAGACAGCAACATAAAAAATCTCCTCAAAAGAGGAGATTCGATTAGTCTTGAATATGACGGTCTAAGTTCTTCTGATAATCAGCATTGGATTTGGCTTTTTCATCAGCAAATTTCTTGCGGAACTCATCCATTTCTTTAGTAGTGACAATCTTATCTTGGATTTTCAGATACTTGTAGCTATTTTCACTAGTCTTGTCACCTACCCAGCCACCGGCACCACTGCCAGGAACCATTTTCGTCACTAGCATTTGAGCACCATCAGAGTATACTGGAATAACAAGTGCACTATCTGACAACCAAGCTTGAGCCTTAGAATATTTGGAATAACGTTTTTGAAGGTCTGTTTTCTCACTATTTGCATCATCAATCAGTTCTTTGTATTTATCCAATCCAACTGTTTTAATAACTGGATTGTCTGTTCCTGGTGCCACACCAAGAGCACTTAGGAGACTTGGACCTGAAGTTGGATCAAATACATCTAGATAAGTCGATGGATCTGCAAAGTCTGGAGTCCAACCACTGACTGCATTAATATCCCAGTCAGTATTTGCATTGGAAGTAGCTAGAGTAGTCATACTTCCCAATTCGTCATCAGAAACTTGTTGAATATCAACAACTACATTGTCAGAGCCTAAGGCTTCCTCAATGGATTGTTTATAAGACTGAACCTGACGAATAAAATCTGGATTTGATGAAGAAATTGGCAAATCTAAATGAATTGGGAACTGTACTCCATCAGCTTGAAGGGTTTTCTTAGCAGCTTCAAATTTAGCCTTAGCCTTGTCTACATTATGAAGTGAATCTTGGGCATCATCAAGACTGACATCTTTCCAGACATTATCCAATTTATCCAATTCTGTCTTAGTAACTTGACCAAATGTTTGATCTCCTACTTGAACAAATGTTGGAGGAGTGAAACTTGTCCGTAACTTACGAGGTCCTACTTCATCACCAAATACTTGAGAGATCCCTGCTTTGCGATCTACCGCAAAAGCCAAGGCTTGACGGAAATCTTTGTTTAACAAGGCTTTCTTAGTAGAAGTTTTTTCTGCATCACTTGTTTTAGCAGTGTGATTGTAATTTACACGGTCGATATTGGTTGAGATATAAAAAACTCCTCCACGCTGTTGACCATACACAATATTATCCTTGTATTTTTCTTTTAGACGTTCATAGTTAGCAGAGTTTTTAAAGAGTGGTGCAGCTGGATAGTGTCCCTCATCAAAACCGCGTCCTAGAGAGTCTGCATCTTGACCATCAAAGAAGGATAACTTGATATCATCAATAAAGACATTTTGTTTATCCCAGTAGTTTTGATTTTTGGTCATTTCGATAGAAGACTTAGATGTAAGACCTTTGAGGAGATAAGGCCCATTATATAGAATGCTCGTTACATCCGTTGGTTTACCAAAGTCATCTCCTTTAGAAGCTAAAAAGTCTTCATTAACTGGTGCAAGGACTCCCATTGTTGTTTTTGAATTCCAGAAAGATTCTGGATGGTTCAAAGTATAGACTACAGTATAATCGTCAGTTGCTTTTACCCCAACACTAGAAAAATCTGTTGTTTTCCCATTTACATAGTCATCCAATCCTTTGATAGAATCCTGTACGAGATAAAGAGCCTGTGATTTCTTATCTGCTGCGTGTTTCAGACCAGTCACAAAGTCTTGAGCCTTGACTTCACCATACTCTTCCCCCTCATTGGTATACCATTTGATACCCTGACGGATTTTATAAGTATAGGTCAAACCATCTTTGGAAACAGTCCAATCTTCTGCAACTGATGGAACAAGATTCCCATATTGGTCATTTTCAAGCAAACCGTCAAAAACGTTACCTGTGACCTGTTTAGTGCTGACATTTCCAGAAACTGTATAATCCAGAGTAGAAGGATCTGATGAAAATACATAGGCATAAGTAACTGGTTTATTTGCTTCTTTATTAGCATTACCAGATGAACACGCTGCTAGGACAGCTGCCGAGAGTACAGCAACTCCTGATGCTAAGAAAACACGTTTTTTCATAAACAAACTCCTTTGCAATTTGTATAAGATTATTATAGCACTTTTATTAAGTAAATCAATGAAAAATTTCTAATATTATCATCAAAAGAATTAGGTAAAGCTCTTGCCAAGGTTGATTTCTTCATACTAGCATTTTTGTGATATAATAGTCATATCTTTATTTTAGAGGTAAAGTTATGAAAGAAACTGTTTATTTTGGAACTTATACACGTCGGACTTCCCAAGGGATTTACAAGGCAGACTTTGATACAGAAACTGGTCAGCTTTCAAATCTAGAACTTTTTGCTACTGAGCCAAGTCCAACCTACCTTGCCTTTGACCAGCATCAACATTTATACACTGTTGGTAGTCAAGACGATAAGGGTGGAATTGCAGCCTATCAAACTAATGGTACCTTATTAAATCATGTCGTTGAAGAAGGAGCTCCCCACTGTTATGTTGCCGTGGATGAAAAGCGTGATTTGGTATATGCTGCCAACTACCATAAAGGACAGGTACTTGTTTATAAACGCCAGGAAGATGGTCGTCTTCTACTTAGTGATGTGGATCAACACAGCGGCCAAGGTCCACATGAAAATCAAGCTTCTCCACATGTTCACTATTCAGATTTAACACCTGACCACTATCTAGTGACCTGCGACTTGGGTACTGACCAAGTAATTACTTATGATCTTGATTCAGAAGGAAAATTATCTAAGCTCTATACCTATCATAGCCAGCCAGGAGCAGGCTCACGCCATATTATTTTCCATAACCATTATAAAATCGCTTATCTCATTTGTGAACTCAATAGCACTATCGAGGTTCTAATCTACGATGGTGTTGGCGAATTTGAACGCATGCAAGTCATTTCAACTCTACCAGACGGTTATGAAGGCTTTAATGGTACTGCTGCTATTCGTCTCTCTAAAGATGGTAAATACCTCTACGCCTCTAACCGGGGTCATGATTCTATCGCAGTATATACAATTCTTGCGGACGGTAGCTTAGAGTTGTTAGAAATCGTTCCGACACATGGTCAGACTCCACGTGATTTTGATTTGACACCAGACCAAGAATTTGTCATTGCTGTCCATCAAGACTCTGACAATGCAACCGTCTTTAAACGCAACTCTGAAACTGGACGTCTAGCAGAACTTTCTAATGACTTCCATGTCCCAGAAGCAGTCTGCATCAGTTTTGCCCCTTAAGAAAACATAAAAAATGAACTTGGTAACTCAAGTTCATTTTTTTCTTATAGTCTATTTCCGACATTAATACGGTTAATGGCACGTTGCAGTGCAATCTTCGCACGACGTTCTTGGTCAATCAAGTGTTTGTCTTGTGCTTCTTCAATTTCACGCTCTGCTCGAAGTTTGGCACGTTCTGCACGACTAACGTCGATATCACGAGCACGTTCTGCAGAATCCGCAACGATTGTGATGGTATTATTGGCAATTTCAATAACGCCTCCGTTTACTGCAATCCAGTTCACGTGATCTTCATCATCAATACGTTTTACCTTTACTTCATCAACTGCTAAAACCGCAATCATATTTTCATGTCGTGGCAAGATCCCCATCTCACCATCCAGAGTTCGAACCGATACATAGCTGGCATGGTGATCATAGACGAGACCATCTGGTGTCACGATCTGGACAGTTAACTGAGCCATAGATCACCTCTTAAAATCCCATTTTTTCAGCTTTGGCAATCACATCTTCGATAGAACCTACGCCACGGAAGGCATCTTCTGGCAAGTGGTCATGTTTACCATCAAGGATTTCCTTAAAGCCACGAACAGTTTCAGCAACTGGAACATAAGAACCTGGCTGACCAGTAAATTGTTCCGCAACGTTGAAGTTTTGTGACAAGAAGAACTGGATACGACGGGCACGAGCAACCAAGGTCTTTTCTTCATCAGAAAGCTCATCCATACCAAGGATAGCAATGATATCTTGCAACTCATGGTAGCGTTGAAGAACACGTTTAACTTCTGCAGCAACTGCGTAGTGCTCTTCTCCAACAATTTCAGGTGCCAAGGCACGTGAGCTTGAAGCAAGTGGATCTACGGCTGGGTAGATACCCAATTGTACCAACTTACGTTCCAAGTTTGTTGTAGAATCCAAGTGAGCGAAGGCTGTTGCTGGTGCTGGGTCAGTATAGTCATCCGCTGGCACATAGATAGCCTGGATAGAGGTTACAGAACCCTTTTTAGTTGATGTGATACGCTCTTGCAATTGACCCATTTCTGTAGCAAGTGTTGGTTGGTAACCAACGGCTGATGGCATACGACCCAAAAGGGCAGATACTTCTGAACCAGCCTGAGTGAAACGGAAGATATTATCGATAAAGAGAAGCACGTCTTGGCCTTCCACATCACGGAAGTATTCAGCGATTGTCAAACCAGTAAGGGCAACACGCATACGTGCTCCTGGTGGCTCATTCATCTGACCAAATACCATGGCTGTTTTCTCGATAACGCCTGATTCTTTCATTTCCCAGTAAAGGTCATTCCCCTCACGAGTACGTTCCCCAACACCGGTAAATACTGAAATACCACCGTGTTCTTGGGCAATGTTGTGAATCAATTCTTGGATTAAGACGGTTTTACCAACCCCGGCACCACCGAAAAGTCCAACCTTACCACCTTTTAGGTAAGGGGCAAGAAGGTCGATAACCTTAATCCCTGTTTCAAGGATTTCAGAAGAGGTAGACAACTCATCAAAAGTTGGAGCTTTTTTATGAATTGGCTGACGCTCTGCATCTTCTGTAAAAGGAGCTTCCAAGTCAATGGTATCTCCCAAAACATTGAAGACACGTCCCAAAGTTTCTTTACCTACTGGTACAGAGATTGGACGACCTGTGTCCAATACTTCCATTCCACGAGTCAAACCATCTGTTGATTCCATGGCGATAGTACGGACCATACCATCTCCCAACTCCAAGGCTACTTCAAGGACGATTTTTGTTTTTCTTTCGTCATTTTTGTAGACGACAAGTGCATTGTTAATCTCAGGAAGTTTTTCCCCTGCTGCAAACAAGACGTCTACAACGGGACCGATAACCTGAGCAATTTTACCTGAACTCATCTCCTTCTCCTATTCTATATAAGATACTGTCGGTCCCTAGCTTAACTAGGTCCTAAGTTCATTTTCATACGAGCTGGACTAGTGCCTATTCTAGGGCACTAGCTCCTGCTACGATTTCTGTAATTTCTTGTGTAATCGCCGCCTGTCTGGCACGGTTATACTGAATTGTCAAATCATTAATGACTTTCTTAGCATTATCTGTCGCTGTTTGCATGGCTGTCATACCCGCAGCATTTTCGGCTGTCTTAGCGTCGATAATAGCACCATAAATCATACTTTCTGCAAACTGAGGCAACAACTGCTCCAAAATTTCTTCTCGGCTAGTTTCCAATTCAAAGGTCAAGCTGTAACTGTCATCTGCTTCATTTGGATCCAAGTCAACAATTGGAAGCATTTGTTCCACACGCATTTGACTGGTTAGCGTATTGACATGGTGGTTATAGCAGACATAGAGTTCATCAAAAAGTTCATTTTGGTACATTTCAACAGTTTTTGAAATAATCTTACGGACTTCATCAAAGCTAGGTTGGTCTGCCAAGCCACGTAGTTCATAAAGTGGTTGAATACCACGAGCCTTAAAGAAATCAGCTCCCATTCCACCAATACAGATCATTTCAAAACCTTTACCATCTGGATGGTATTCCTCCTTCAACTCCATAACGGCTTTCAGAATAGAAGAATTATAACCTCCAACCAAACCGCGGTCTGAAGTAATGACGATATAGCCTGTCTTCTTAACTGGACGACTAATCAACATCGGATTGGTTGAACTACCAGCTCCATTACCATGAAGAATATCCGTCAAAAGTTTACGAACTTTCTGAGCATAAACTTGGAAGTTGCGAGCAGCTTCTTCAGAACGACCTAGCTTAGCAGCTGATACCATCTGCATGGCATTAGTGATTTGACTCGTATTTTTTGTTGAGGCGATTTTTGTTTTAATATCATTTAGAGATACTGCCATCTGACACCTCTATTCTTATTGGAAGCTAGTTTGATTGAGAAACTCTGTAATCGCAGAATCCAAGACTGCTTCTTCTGGCAAGTCTTTTGTATCACGAATGGTTTCTAAAATCTCTGGATGTTGAGCGTCAAAGAAGGCATGGAACTCTTCCTCGAAACGAACAATATCATCTACTGGAACAGTATCCAAGAAACCATGTGTCAAAGCATAGAGAATGGTTACTTGTTTCTCAACAGGTAATGGTTTGTGAACAGGTTGTTTCAAAACTTCCACTGTACGACGTCCACGGTTCAACTTAGCCTGTGTCGCCGCATCTAAGTCAGAACCAAACTTAGTGAAGGCTTCCAACTCACGGTATGAAGCAAGGTCGATACGAAGTGTACCAGCAACCTTCTTCATGGCTTTGATTTGTGCAGAACCACCTACACGCGATACAGAAGAACCCGCATCGATGGCTGGACGAATACCTGCATTGAAGAGACCATCACCAAGGAAGATTTGTCCATCAGTGATTGAAATCACGTTGGTTGCGATATAGGCAGAGATATCTCCTGCTTGTGTCTCGATAAACGGTAGGGCTGTAATAGATCCACCACCAAGTTCATCAGAAACTTTAGCTGAGCGCTCAAGCAAACGGCTGTGAAGGTAGAAAACATCCCCTGGGAAAGCTTCACGACCTGGAGGACGACGAAGCAAGAGAGAGAGTTCACGATAAGCTACCGCTTGTTTTGATAAATCATCATAAACGATCAAAACATGTTTCCCTTGGTACATAAATTCTTCCGCCATGGCAACCCCAGCATAAGGAGCTAGGAAAAGCAATGGAGATGGTTGTGAAGCAGAGGCAGTCACAACGATTGTGTAGTCCAAGGCACCGTACTGACGTAGTGTTTCTACTTGCGTACGAACTGTTGATTCTTTTTGTCCAATCGCAACATAGATACAGATCATATCTTGACCTTTTTGGTTCAAGATTGTATCAATTGCAATGGTTGTTTTCCCTGTCTGACGGTCACCGATAATCAACTCACGTTGACCACGACCAATCGGTACAAGGGCGTCGATAGCTTTCAAACCAGTTTGCAATGGTTCTGATACAGACTTACGTTGCATAACACCAGGAGCTGGCGCTTCTACTGGACGAGTTTTATCAGTGTGGATTTCTCCAAGACCATCAACTGGACGACCAAGCGGATCCACAACACGTCCAATCAGACTTTCACCTACTGGGACTTCCATGATTTTCCCTGTACGGCGGATTGTATCGCCTTCACGGATATCTGTAAAGTCACCTAGGATGATAATACCAACATCTGTTGACTCCAAGTTTTGAGCCATACCATAAGAGCCGTTTTCAAAAATCAACAACTCTCCACTCATGGCATTTTCAAGTCCGTGAGCACGCGCGATACCGTCCCCGATATAGGTTACAACACCTGTTTCAGTCACATCAAAATTGGGTTTGAAATTTTCAATTTGTTGCTTAATTAAAGCGCTGATTTCTTGTGCGTTAATTGCCAAAAGAACACCACTTTCTATTTCAAATTTTCTTTAACAACTTTAAGTTGTTGTTTAATACTCACATCAATTGTCTTGTGATTGGCAAAAATGACAAAACCACCAATAAGACTTTCATCGATTTGTTCTTTTACACTCCTTACTTTAAGAGACATTTTTTTCTCAATCAAAGGGAGCAAGCGACTCTTCTGTTCATCAGTTAAAGGATGAGCTGACGTAATCGTCACTTCAAATCGATTTGTTTCTTTTTCAAGTCGGTTCAAGCAATCTACAAGAATATCATAAAAAAGATTTGCTCTGTGATTGTAGATAAGAACCTGGATAAAGTTTTGCAATAAAGGTGACACAGAGTCTTGGAAGAAAGCAATTGTTTTTTCCTTATCAGACTCGTCTACTGCCACTTTTTTTAAAAAAGAAGGTAAACCTGTTTCTTCAGCAACTTGCTTGATTTGAGCTAAGTCTGAAAAGATACGGTCTTCTTCTCCTTTTTCTAAAACCAATTGGACAAAAGGCATGCTGTATTTTTCAATTACCTTTACTGTTTTCTTGTCCATTAAGCTTCTCCTAACTGATCGATATACTGATCAATGAGTTCTTTATGGGCATGACCGTCAAGGTTTTGTGAGATGATTTTACCAGCCAGGCTGATTGTCAAATCTGCCACCTCACCCTTAACGCTTTGTAAAGCTTCAGCTTTATTTTGAGCAATTTCTTGGTTCGCTTTTTCTTTCAAGCGTCCTGCTTCTAGCTTAGCATCTGCTAAAATACTAGCTTTGCTTTTCTCAGCTGTTTCTTTCGCATTCTCAATGATTGTCTTAGCTTCTTTACGGCTACCAGCCAATTCATCTTCGCGTTTTTGAGCCAATACTTCTGCTTTTTGACGTGCTTGTTCAGCTCCGTCAATATCTGCTGCAATTTTTTCTGCTCTTTGTTCGAAAATACTAGTCAAATTTGACCAAGCATATTTCTTAACCAAGACTAGCAAGAGAATAAAGGAACCAGCGATTAGTATAAAATCACCAAGTAATTCACCTACTGTTACATTCATAAACTACTCCTTTCTATTCTTCATCATTAATTTTATTTCCTAGGTACATTGAAGATAACAATGTAAATACATATGCTTGTACACAAGAAATAAAAACAGAAAATGCAGTCCAGATTAGATTTGTTCCAAAAGCAATAGGATACCAATAGAAGGCCTGATGAGAAAGTAGGACTAACATACTTGCCATCACTTCCCCTGCAAAGATATTACCAAATACCCGCAATGCAAGTGAAAGGAGATTGGTAACTTCTTCCAAGAGATTCATTGGTGTCATAAAACCTGGTGTTACAAATGCTTTTAAATACTTTTTGATTCCACGACGACGAATTCCTTCTACGTGTGTCATTAAGATAATTGTAAAAGACAAGACCAAGTCAAATGACAAATTTGCTGTTGGTGAGGTCCAAAGATTTACACCATCTGTAGTCTGAATTCTAGCCATTAAGCCAATATTATTTGCAATGGCCATAAATAGGAATAAACAGAAATAAAAGAGAGAATAATCCTTTATCATTGGACCAAGGTTTGATTTTGTAAATCCAACAACAAAATCAAATAAATACTCTAATACATTTTGTTTTCCTGTGGGTCTCAAAGTCATATTTCGAGTTGCCCAATAAATAAAGCCAAAAATAAGTGCTACAGTCAACAAAGTCAAAACTACTATGGTTAAATTAAAGGTAACAGGACCAATATTGATGGTTGGATTAATACTTTCTTCCATCTAAAATCCTCCCTTTTTCAATTTATACTTCTTTTATTTGATGATAAATGAAAAGACAAGAGTAACGAAGAAAGTACCTTCAATAAAGGCAACCCCTAGGATCATCAAACTACGTAGTTCTGAGATGATATCTGGTTGGCGAGCAACTGATTTCAACAAACCGTTCATCAACATACCTTCACCAAGAGATACACCCATACAGGCAAGACATAGACCGAAAAATGTTAAATTCATGACGAATTCTCCTTTTAATTAAAATTTACTTACTTAGTTTAGTCCTAAAAATTGGATTTGTCAACTTTTTACCAACATTGAAAGCGCTTAACGGAAATTATTTACAATTTTACTATTTTTGAGTCTATTATATAGAATACTTTGGAAAAAACTTGTAATAAATCCGTCCATTATCTAGACCTTTCTGAAAAATAATGAAAAAATCCGAGATGAAATCTCGGATGGAAATTAATATATTTTCTTTAACCTAAGGTTCTTTAGTAAGTAGGATTAAAGGGAAAGCAACTAGAAAGCTTTCGTCTCCTACATGTTTATTAAGCACGCACTGTGACGCTAGTTCCATCTTCCTTATAAAGATTGATGAGACCTTCTTTAAGAGCTCGAACCATGTCTCCAGCTTGAACAGGTTGTGGGACTTTGATTGTCAAGAGTTCCATTGGATTTGGAGCGCGGTCTATTTTATTGCCTTTGGCATCATGTAAATTTTCGATATACGTTTCAAAATGACGGAAACCTGGGCCATAAAACTCAACTTGGTCTCCTTCGTTAATAACGTTCCGTTGACGAATAGTTGCTGTTTGTGTCGCATCATCATAAGAAACCACTTCAGCAACAAACTTATACTCAGGAATTTTACGACGAGCACCAAACAACTGCTCATTTTCCGATGGTGTACCGTAGTAGAAACCTGTTGCTAATTCACGTTGGGCAACCTTCCACATCTCATCAATCAAGTCTTGCTTGATAGCTTCAAACTTCTCTGGACTCTCTAGATAAGCATCAACAGCCGCCTTGTAGCAGTTGGTTACAGTTGAAACATAGTGAATAGACTTCATACGTCCTTCGATTTTTAGACTGTCCACACCGTTTTCAATCATATCTGGGATATGGTCAATCATAGACATATCAACGGCAGACATCGAAAATTCTTCTGGAATTTCACCTTTAAGGCTCTTACGTTCTTGACCAAATGGCATGTCGTAAAGATCGTATTTCCAGCGACAAGACTGTGAACAACCACCACGGTTGGCATCACGCATACTCATATGGTTTGAAAGAGTACAACGACCAGAGTAAGAAATACACATGGCTCCGTGGACAAAGGCTTCAATCTCAACATCTGTACGTTTGCGAATTTCAGCTAATTCTTCCATCGAAACCTCACGCGCCAAAACGACACGAGTTAAGCCCAGTTCTTTCCAGAACTCAAGAGTTTCATAGTTAGTGGCACTAGCTTGGGTAGAGAGGTGAATTTCAAGACCTGGCGCTTCAGTCGCTGCAATCATAATCAAGGCTGGGTCAGATACGATAACTGCTGCAATCCCAATATCACGCAGTTTACGGAACCACTCACCAGCACCAGCCTCATTTCCTTCGTGCATAACCATGTTGGCAGCCACATAAACCTTAGCACCATACTTGGCCGCAAACTGGACACCTTCTTCCATCTGTTCGAAAGTAAAGTTTCCGGCACGGCTACGAAGACCATAGGCCTGACCACCGATAAAGACAGCATCCGCTCCATATTGAACAGCTACTTTTAGCTTCTCTAAAGTTCCTGCAGGTGATAAAACCTCAGGACGTTTTAATGTTTTTGTCATGTTTTCTCCTATTTGCAATATAAAAGTTTGACGTTTTTCCTTCTCATTTTATAGTAAATAAGTGATAAAATCAAGCCTAGACAGATTGTTTTGACAATTCTAATCTTTTAAGGCTTGCAAACTAACTGTTAATTTGTCGAAAATTCACCCAGTTTTAACAAGTAGCCAAAAAGTCTAGAAAAGTAAAAACCAGTATCCAAAGATACTGGCTAATTAAACTACATGAAATAAGCTAGTTCTTAAATGACTACTCCCACTCAACTGTTGCAGGTGGTTTACTTGTAATATCGTAGACGATGCGGTTAACGTGGTCCACTTCGTTTACGATACGTACAGAAATCTTTTGAAGGACATCCCAAGGAATCTTTGCAAAGTCAGCTGTCATACCATCGATAGAGGTGATAGCACGGATTGCAATCGTGTAGTCATATGTACGACCGTCACCCATAACACCGACTGAACGAACGCCTGTGTTCACTGTGAAGTATTGCCAGATATCGCGGTCAAGACCTGCTTTAGCAATTTCCTCACGAAGGATAGCGTCTGATTCACGAACGGTTTCTAGTTTCTCTTCAGTGATTTCACCCATGACACGGATAGCAAGTCCTGGTCCTGGAAATGGTTGGCGCCATACGATATGGTCTGGCATACCAAGCTCTGTACCAAGGGCACGAACTTCATCTTTATAGAGAGTGTTGAGTGGTTCAATCAATTCAAACTGCATGTCTTCTGGAAGACCACCCACGTTGTGGTGTGACTTGATAGTTTGAGCTGTATCCGTACCAGACTCGATAACGTCTGTGTATAAGGTACCTTGAGCAAGGAATTTCACATCTTTGAGCTTACTTGCTTCGTCATCAAAGACATACACAAATTCGTTACCGATGATTTTACGTTTTTGCTCAGGGTCAGAAACGCCAGCAAGTTTATCAAGGAAACGTTTAGCAGCGTCTGCTTTGACGATATTCAAACCAAACTTACCACCAAGCATGTCCATAACTTGATCCGCTTCTCCTTTACGAAGAAGACCGTGGTCTACGAAGATACAGATCAATTGATCGCCAATCGCTTTTTGGAGAAGAACCCCAACGACAGATGAGTCAACCCCACCTGAAAGGCCAAGAAGGACACGTTTATCACCAACAGTTTCACGAATTTTTTGAATCTGCATATCAATGAAGTTATCCATTGACCAATCGCCTTTAGCCTTACAAATGTTAAGAGCAAAGTTACGAAGGATATCATTTCCGTATACAGAATGACGAACTTCTGGGTGGAATTGGATACCGTAAATGTGTTTATCTGGGTTTTCGATGGCTGCGTATGGGCAATCAGCTGATGTACCTGTACGAACAAAGTCGGCAGGAATCTCAGTAACTGCATCACCATGGCTCATCAAAACAGTCTGCTCATCAGGTGTTGATTCAAAAAGAGCTGATGGTGTGTGAGTTAGGGTTGATTGACCATATTCACGATTTCCAGCGTCACCTGCAGGAACAACTTTTCCTCCAAGTTTATGGGTCAATAACTGCATACCGTAACAAATTCCCAAAATAGGAATTCCGAGTTCGAAGATTTCTGGGTCAATATCGAATGAACCATCTTCATATACAGAGTTTGGACCACCTGAAAGGATGATTCCTACAGGGTTGATTTCACGAACTTCAGCAGCTGAAATTTTATGACTCTTTAGCTCTGAAAAAACACCAATCTCACGGATACGGCGTGAAATCAGCTGGTTGTATTGACTACCATAGTCCAATACGATGATTTTTTCTACATCTTGCAAATCAGTTGAAATGTTGCTCATCTTTTTCCTTTCTCAAAAGAAATATCTTTTTTCAATATTCTATCACAAATAAGGGCGAATTACCAACTAAACAAGGCGAAGATTGACTTTTTCTAGTTTATTGGGGTACAATAGAGAAAAGATAGAAATGAAGTGAAAATATGCTACCAGCTTATATGAAAATCCATGATCAGATAAAAAAGGATATTGACGAGCACCGTTGGGCTATTGGGGAGAGACTCCCTAGTGAACGAGATTTAGCAGAGCAGTTCGAGGTCAGTCGTATGACCCTCCGCCAAGCAATTTCCCTCTTGGTCGAAGAAGGCGTTCTGGAGCGCAGAGTTGGAAGTGGCACCTTTGTTTCCAGTACTCGGGTACAAGAAAAGATGCGAGGGACAACCAGTTTTACTGAAATTGTTAAGTCCCAAGGTAAAGTCCCCTCTAGCCAACTCATTTCCTACAGAAAAACCATTCCCAATGAGCAGGAAGTTGCTAAGTTAGGAATTTCTCCAACGGAAAATATTATCCGAATGGAACGTGTTCGCTATGCCGACCAAGTCCCTCTGGTTTATGAAGTTGCTTCTATTCCTGAAAAATTCATTAAAGATTTTAAGAAAGAAGAAATCACCAGTCATTTCTTCCAAACCCTACAAAAACATGGCTACCGTATCGGCAAATCACAGCAGACTATTTATGCTCGTCTCGCCAAGGAAAAAATTGCCCACTATTTGGAAGTTGAAAAAGGACATGCTATTCTTGGTTTAACTCAGGTTTCCTACCTAGAAGATGGTACTGCTTTTGAATACGTAAAAAGTCAATATGTAGGCGAACGCTTTGAATTTTATCTTGAAAACAATTAATACTCTTCGAAAATCTCTTCAAACCGCGTCAACGTCGCCTTGCCGTACTCAAGTACAGCCTGTGGCTAGTTTCCTAGTTTGCTCTTTGATTTTCATTGAGTATAAAATACTACGCAAAAACTCTCTGTCACGGACAAAGAGTCTTTTTTATTTTTCTAAGAGTAAATCTTTCAAAGAAATCAGAGTTACTGCAATTAAAATCATTGCCATACCAAGAAAATCAATAGGATAAAATTGTTCATTCATGATCAGGAAAGCAAAGAAAACTGCCGAAATCGGCTCAATTGAAGCCAACAAGCTTGACTTGACCGGTCCTATCAGACTGGTTCCTTTAAGGAAAGCTGTATAGGCAAAGACAGTCCCGATAAGAATAATGCCCGCAAATGCAAGAAGAAAATCAAGACTAGTTGGAATAGTAGCCTGTAGAACTCCTGTAAAAGGAAGGGCGACCAAACCAGCTATGACCATTCCCACACCAATGACCAAACTGCTCCCCCACTTCTTAATCAAGGATATGGGCAAAATGATATAAAGTGCGTAAGTCAGAGCAGAAAAGAGACCCCAGAACAGGCCTGCAGGTGTCATGGATAACTGGTCCAACTGCCCATGAGTTGCGATCAAGAAGGTCCCTCCAATGGCTAATATGATGGAAACAATCTCTCCCAGTGTCGGCGCCACCTTATCCTTGATACAGCTATAAATCAAAATCCCGACAGGGCAAACATACTGAAGCACCGTCGCGGTTCCTGCATTGGTTTCCTGAATAGCAGTTAGATAGGCAAATTGATTAAGAAAAAGTCCAATCAAAGCAAAAATGAGAAGAGACAGCAAACTCTTTCTATCCTTTAAAAAGGTCAGCATTTTATCCTTTGCAGTAGCATAAGCCAAGAGCATGAGAATTCCACCAGCGATTAAAAGACGCAAGTTGGTCAAAATCAGAGCCGAAATTCCGTGTGCCATCAGGTATTGGCCACTCGTTCCTGACAAGCCCCAAGCAATTCCAGCCACAACTGTTAATAGAGTCCCTTTTAAACTATTTGACATGTCTCTCCTTACTCTTCTTTGCGAATCAAGTCCATCACTTGATTACGGTCTACAATCCATTGAGCCCTCTCATCCTTTTCATAGGTACGATTCGATAGAAAAATGACCGCTTCTTGATTCTGACGATTCCACATGATAAAGGTACCTGTATAGCCCGTATGGTCTAGCCAATCTCCTTCCAAATTCCATGCCAAAGAACGTTCCTTGTCATCCAAAGGAGAAAAATTTTGACTCAAATCTCTTGCAAAATCATCTGCTAAATAGTGTTCTAAAAAGATTTGTAAATCCTTTACAGTCGAAAACAAACCAGCACTACCTGCATGTCTTCCCAGGAGACGAGCCTTGGGATCATGTACCACGCCAGCCTCTACACCTCTGACTGTTGGAACAGCAAGCTCAACAGGGCCAAACTTGGTTTCCTCCATTCCCCAAAGATTCCAGACTTGTTCTTGTAAAATCACATCCAAGTCTTGATTAAAGGTTCTTTCCAAAATAAAACCTAACAGCAAAAAATGGACATCCGAATAAAGAAAGGCTGGCTGACTTCGTCTCTTGAGATGAAACATAGCTTCCTTTAATTCAGAAGCTGTTAAAAGATCACGATTGGGAATAAAAGGATCAAGATCTGTTGCGTGAGTCAAGAGCAGGCGAATAGTGATGTCTGGATAATCACTCTCAGCTAAAAAATCTGTTACCGGTCTGTCAATATCCAATTGACCTTTTTCCCACAAGAAGGTAATAACGGTACCAACCCCAACAACCTTGCTGACACTAGCTAGATCATAAACCAATCCTGCCTCGGTCTGCAAGCCATGCTCTGGGTCACTCTGGCCTAAATAGAACTCCGTCCATTGATGGTCCTTAAAATACGCAAAAGAGGCTCCGGGATAAATCCCTGCCTCGATTTGTTCTTCTATTTTTTTAATAATCTTGGTCCACTTCATACTTCTTCAAACCACAATTCAACATTATTTCTATCTTTACCAAGGAAGAATTTTTCAGACTTAGGAATAAAATATTCGGTAGACTCAAACTTCTGGCGCAGACTTGCTATGTCTAATTCGTTGACCAAGAACTTGAGCATAGACAAGTCCCAGGTAACCGTACTGTCCACAGTCAGATCCTGCCCCTGAGCTGGAATAAAATCAAGGGATGCCCCAATTTCAGATACTCCCAAGAAACTTTCGACATCAGTTGGGAGATGTAATTCCATAGAAATCTCAAATTTACTTAAAGAAATTGATTCCAAATCTGTTTGAAATTCAGGATTTTCTTCTACTTCTACTAGACTTTCTCTATCATCTTCCGCATGAATCAAAACCAAATCATCTTCTGGAGAGTAAATTTCAAAAGCGTAGCCGTTTTGACCTTTATATAATTGATGAATCGAATCTGTTTTAGATAAGAGTTCTTCGATTTCCAAGGGATTTTCCACCTTGACAATCAATCTAGCTAGTTTTTTTCTTCCCTCTACCTTACGAGTGCGCATACTTGGAGCTTCTTCTAAAACCAGCTTTTCTAGACCTGTTTGATCACCTAGTGACAGAAAGGCTGACTCTTCTAACAAGGCCTTCATGCCAAGGGTTTCTATATAAAATGTTTCATTTAATTTTCTATTATTAACTTTTAAAGTAGGAATAATCCGTACAATCTGATTTACATTCATAAATTCCTCCAACTCTTTTATTTTAAAGGATTTTAGAATTTTTTACAAGAAATTATGCTCAGATTTAGCTTTTTTTCGTAAAATTTCATCTAAAAAACCGAGGATTTCCTCGGTTTCAATTTCTTATAGGTAAAGGAATTTGAAGATAGCTACTGCGGCAATTGCTGCTGCGATCGGTGCTACTACTGGTACCCAAGAGTACCACCATTTTGAATCACCTTTGTGCTCACCAAGAACTGATTTTGGAAGGAAAGCATGAAGGAGACGTGGTCCCAAGTCACGGGCTGGGTTCAAGGCAGGTCCTGTAGGTCCACCAAGTGATGTTACCAAGGCCATAACTAGGAAACCTACTGCCAAGTGAGCAATTCCAAGACCAGATGTCATAAATGGTGCTACTTGTTCTTTAGCTTGGTCAAGTGCTGCTGTTACTTGTTCTTGAGGAATGGTTTGACCTTGAGTAGTTGCTTGTGCAACTTGAGCATTAATAGCCGCTTGTGCTTTTGATACTAGTTCAGCACCAAAGAAGTTTTTAGTCATTCCAAGAGCTGCAAAGAAAAGAACAAATGAACCAACAAACTCATTTACAAAACCATTAACAGTTGCTGCAAAATGTGATTCTTTTGTACCATTATCCAAACTTGAAATTGTTGAGAAAGTACCCAAGATGTTGTTTGGATTTTCAGTTTTCAAGTAGTATGGGCGGTGTGTTGCCACAACCAAGGCTTGACCAAAGATAGCACCCAAAACTTGTGCAAGGATATAAGGCGCTACCTGTGCCCAAGGGAAGAGACCGCTGATTGCAAGTCCAAGAGTGAAGGCTGGGTTGATGTGGTTACCTGATACGTTACCAAACATCAAAGCTGGAATCATAACCCCCATACCGTAACCAACAGCGATAACGAGCCAGCCACTTTGGTGACCTTTCGTACCTTTAAGTTCAACGTTAGCAACTGCACCATTACCAAGAATGATCAAAATAGCAGTTCCCAAGAATTCAGTGGCATATTTAATTGCCCATGTAAAATCCATTTGATAGATTCTCCTTAAAATTTTTTAGACAATCCTTATTCTATCAATTTTTATATCTTTTAGCAATATGTTTTCTAAAAGAATATATGAGAAAGCGGTTTTATTTCTTATAAAAAACAAAAGGATTAAGGGAGTAATTTTCCTTAATCCGAAAGTTCTTATTCTTGACGTTGTCCGAAATCTGCAATCATTTGCTCCATTTCTTGTCGACTCGGAGTTGTCAGCATATACAGGTAATCCCCTTGAAGTTCCGCAAAGGCTGCAGGCATGATTTTTTTAACCTTGAACTGATGACTGTATTTGGCAAGCAAGTCCTCCTCAGAATAGACATAGTGAGCATTCGCACGACGGGATGTAGCTAAACAAAACTGAGGTTCAAATTCTGACGCTGGGAACTCTTCTCCTGCGACAATAGCTGCATATCCACGATAGAGGTCCAAGGAATGAGCAAAGTTATAAACATCAATGGTAAAACCACCTGCAGGACGGTTATTGTACTCAATAGCAATGTAGTCGTCCCCTTCGCGGAAAAACTCAATATGGAAGAACCGTTCTTTCATACCAAATTCTTTGACAATTGCCTCACCATATTTACGTAATTTAGGATCCATATCCTTGAGAACGTAATAAGAATTGTCCATCTTGTACATCATGAGATCAAGCGGTGTATAGGCGTAGTCAAAGGTCGTTGAGAAGACAATCTTTCCATCCTTATCCACTAAACCATCAAAGGTGCAAATTTCGCTGGAAGTGACAAATTTTTCAAAGAAATAAACGGTCGAATGGTCCCATTCTTGCTTGAAGTGATTGATATCGTCTTCTGTTTCAAGCTTAAAGGTGGCGGCTGCTCCCACTCCATTGTCAGGTTTTGCAATCATTGGAAGGCCGATTTCATTCACAGCTTGATCCACATCTGCTTCCGTCTTGATAACAGCTCCAGGTACCACGGGGACACCAGCTTTTTTGAAGAGTTTCTTCATTTCAGACTTATATTTTGTCTTTTTGAGATCCTCTGGTTTGGCACCAAAGACATTGAATTGTTCTCTGAGTGCTGCGTCCAGCTCAAGCCAGTATTCATTATGAGATTCGATGCGATCAATTGGGCCATGCTTATAAAAGAGAAAAGCAACTGCACGTTTGACTTCGTCTGTGTTCTCAAGATTATCAACACGGAAATATTCTGTCAGGCTATTACGTAAAGGTTCATCCAATTGCTCGTAAGGCTCTTGACCAATTCCCAAGACGGTAATACCTTTATTGGCTAGTTCGATGGTAAACTGTTGAAAGTTTTGTGGATAGTAGGGAGAAATAACAAGGTAATTCATAGGTCACTCCTTTTATAAATAGAGATTGCCGAGGAAATAAGGCATTTGTTTGCGCCACCATTCCCAGTCGTGGGCGACATCGTGTCCCCATTCAGCAAACCAGGCTGGAATTTGTTTCTGGTCAAAGGCTTCTTTAAGCTTGTAGAAAGATGGTAGACCGTCTTGTTCCCAGGCTCCAAGACCCGTACACAGCACAATCTCTGCCTGACGGTAACGGTCAATAAACCAGCCGTCATTCTGATTCCAGATATAATCTACTGGCGAGTTTTGATAAATAGCATCGTCATTGTAGTAATCGCCAACAAAGAAACGTGCGTCGTAAACACCACTAAGAGCAATCACCTTGGTAAAGACATCTGGATGTTGGAGAAAAAAGTTGACTGCATGGTAGGCGCCCATTGAGCAACCTGTCGTCATCATACCATCAAACCAACCTGTCTTATGCTTGATAAAAGGAATGGCCTCCTCAATCACATAGCTCTCGTAGGCACGGTGCATCTCTGCTTGGTCGTGCCCATTTTTCCAAGTGGCCAACCAGCTCTCACTGTCTACACTGGATAGAGTAAAGAACTGAACACGGCCTTCCTCGATAAAGGAAGCACAGGCATCAATCATGCCAAAATCATAGTATTCATTGTGACTACCACCTGATGAAGCAAAGACCACAACTGGAATCCCAGCATGTCCATAACGATTGAGGTACATTTCACGGTTGAGATGACCACTCCAGTGGCTAAGGTTTTCAATATGCATTGGCTTTCTCCTTTTCTAACTTACCATTTCTCTGCAAAAAATCTCAGACAGTCTGGTAAATTCTCCGACCAAGGGATTTCACTATGGATGGCACCAGACTGAACTTTCAAGACAAGATTATCTAAGTGTACCCCACCTACTATCAAATCATGATAATAGCGTAGCGACGAGTCGATATAGGCTTGTTTGATATTACCAGCCATCAGGATCTTGTCCGTATCATCTGCTTCTTCTGTTCCAACATAGATAAAGATACGCTGGTCAGGCGATAGTTTCTTTCGTTCAATATAGCGATTAAAGGCTTCTTGATGGAGCCAGTTGGCAGATGAAAAGACGCCCAAGCAACCAATTTGGTCTTGGTATTCCAAACCGATAAACTGGGTAATATTGCCTCCTAGTGAAGACCCAATCATAGCCGTATGCTGGCGGTCAGCTTTGGTACGGTAGGTCTCATCGATAAAAGGCTTGACCACCTCCATGACAAACTCGGCATACTCCACACCCTTACCACCAAACTGCTGCCCTGGGATAGGAGATTCTTGGAACTTCCAAGCCGCATACTCATTCATCCGCCCCATACCATCATTGTCAATGGCGACGACAATCATGCGACTGATATCAGGATTACGCTTAATAGCTGGGATAATCTTCCATGAATGGCCAATGAAAGACTCCTTGCTATAAAAAACATTTTGCCCGTCATGAAAGTAAACAACGGGATAGGAACGATCCGTGTCTTTCTCATAATCTTTAGGCAGAAGAACACGTACACGACGTTCCTTACCTGTATAAGGAACCTTGAGTTTATGTTCTTTCATTTTTAAATAAAAGTAGGATTGATTCATTGTCAGAAAACTCTCTATATTCAAAATTTTATTTTATTATATCACAATTATAGAAAAAAAGTTAGTTTTGCTTCCACTTTTGGAATTAAAAACTAACTTTTTCATCTATTTTTCTAAATTCTTTTGGATTTTCTGATTAGAGAAGATTGTCAATCAAGTCATCGACTTCATCTTTTTCAGCCTGCGGTGTAATCTCAGTAATCATGATTCCAGCCACTGCTCGCTCTACTAATCCTTCAACATCCATACGAGCTTCATACTGCTCCGCATTCTTAATCTTAGGATTTGTTTTCGGACGATCTGGCGCAAAAATCGTACAGCAGTCTTCAAACGGTTGGATTGAAATGTCAAAGGTATCGATTTCCTGGGCGATGTCAATGATTTCCAACTTATCCATTGTCACAACTGGACGGATGATGGGAGTGTTGGTAACTGCATTGATAGCCTGCATGCTCTCCAAGGTTTGGCTGGCTACTTGACCTAGGCTTTCCCCATTTATGATAACTAAACCATTTCGTACCTCACGAATACGATCTGTAATCCGCATCATAAAGCGACGAGTTAGAGTCATTAAGTAAGCTTCGGGCGCTTTGTCCTTGATTTCCTCTTGAATCTCTGTAAAAGGAACTTCGATAAACTGGATATTTCCACCAAACTTGGTCAATTTACGGGTCAAATCTTGGGCTTTCTTGAGAGCGCCTGGACTAGTATAAGGTGGGCTGGCAAAGTGAACGGCCTCTATATCTACCCCTCGTTTAAGCGCTAGATAGCCAGCTACAGGGGAATCGATTCCTCCTGACAACATGAGCATGCCTTTACCTGAAGTTCCAACTGGCAAACCACCAGCCCCACGAATGGTTTCATAAGAAAGATAGGCTGCTTCTTCACGTATCTCCACCTGAAGATTGATGTCAGGACTTTTCATTTGAGCTTGCACATTTGGAATAGCTTCAAAAACAGCACCTCCAAGGGTTTGATTGAGTTCACGACTATCCAACTCAAAGTTGTGGTCGCTACGCTTGCTAGAAATTTTAAAGGTCATGCCATCCTTGTAGATGTCCTGCATAATCTCTTGGACAGAAGACTTCAGAACTTCTACAGATTTTTCAACCTTATAAACAGGGGAAAAGTTTTGAATTCCAAAAACTTGTTTAAGCGATTCTGCTACTGCTGTATAATCTGCTCCATTGAGGTAAGCGTGGGCACGGTCACGATCTGCCGTTACCTTAACTTGGGGATAGATAGACAAAACGTCTGAAATATTATTGCGAAGTTTATTGATGAAACGCATACGGTTTTTGCCCTTGGTTGACAGCTCACCGTAGCGAATCATAATTTCTGAATACTGCATGAATGCTCCTATCTTACTTTTCTAGTTTGATTGTAAATCAATTTTAACTTGGTCAAGAACTGCTCGACCTGACTCATATCATTTTCAAGGTCTAGGCTAAGACGCACAGCTGACTGAGCCTTATCTTTATCTACTCCCATGGCAATCAGGGTTCCGGCTGGTTTTCCTGCCTTGGACGAACAAGCAGAGGTCGTTGAGATAAAAATATCATAGTCTTCAAAGGCGTGAACGATGACTTCACCACGAACACCCTTGATTCCAAAAGTCAGAATATGAGGGGCAAAGTCTTCCTCATCTGAAAAGACAGAAATATCTGGATAGTCCAGAAGTGCTTGGCGAATCACTGCCTTCATCTGACCAGTCTTGCTAGTAAAGATATCTAGCTTTTCCATAGACAAGCGGAGAGCCTTGGCTGTCGCTGCAATTCCTGCCACATTTTCAGTTGTCGAACGGTAATCACGTTCCTGACCACCACCTGTTAAAAGAGGCGTAATCTTCTTGCCAGACTTGATATAGACAAATCCAACACCTCGAACTCCGTGAAACTTGTGACTAGAGAAAGTCGCAAAATCCACTCGTTCTGTCAGATACTTTTCAGTCGGAATCTTGGCAAGTGCCTGAACCGCATCAACGTGGAAGGAAATAGTCGGCTTGTCTGCCAAGAGTTCTGAAATAGCCTCAATAGGTTGGATAGAGCCGATTTCATTGTTCACAGCCATGACAGAAATTAGGATTGTATCAGGTCGTATCAAACCTGCTAGCGCCTCAACATCTACAAATCCTTCCTCATTAACCGGAGCAAAATCCACCTCAAAACCTTGAGATTTCAACCAGAGGGCTGATTCCTTAACTGCTGGATGTTCAATGGCTGATACGATGATGTGCTTGCCAAACTGGGCTTTTTCAAAGGCCACACCCTTGATAACCCAGTTATCTCCTTCTGTCCCACCAGAAGTAAAGAAGATTTCATCGCTTTTCTTACCGATTAAATCTGCAATCTGTTGGCGAGAAGCATCTAAAATTCGTGTCGCCTGGTCTCCCAAACGATGAAGACTAGATGGATTTCCTAAAATTTTTGAAGACACCTGCATATAAGTTTCAAGGGCTTCAGGATAGGGCTTGGTCGTCGCCGAATTATCAAAGTAAATCATGTTTTCTCACACTTTCTAAAATCACTCCTTCTATTGTATCATGAAACGGTGCCTGCGACAAGAAAGGGCAATTCCTCTTTTTTTAAGATTTTTTTAAAGAAATGCGGTATAATAAATTTTAATTAAAGGAGAGAATGTATGTCTAATTATCGTAGAACTTCAAAACCAAAAACAGAACACATCAAAAAAGGCTTTACAGTCTTTCAAAAAACCGTTGCTACTATCGGTAGTATCCTTGGCTTAATTACCGCAAGTATCACGATTATGAACGCCTTGGATAATAACAAAAATACTAAAAAAGAACCTACGACAAGCCAGACGACAACCATTGTCAAAGAAATTCAAAAGGAATCCCCTCAGGAAAACACTAGTCCCAATAAGGAAAATAACACTTCTCAAGAAAAAACACAGCAAGAGGAAACACCAAAAGCTAGCGTCAAGGAAGAGAAAAAAGAAGAGCAGAAAACAGCAACTCAGGACTCTACTACTCCTGCTCCTACTCCAAGTAAACCTGCTACTGAAAATGAAAAACAGTCCAATAGTCCAACTTCGGAAAATAAAACTAATCAATAATCACTAAAATAGCCTCCTTCCAAACTTGGAAAGAAGCTATTTTTTTTATTGTTGTAAAACTTTTCTTGGCTTGGTACCTTCAGCTGGACCAATGACACCTGCCATCTCAAGTTCTTCCATGAGACGGGTCGCACGGTTAAATCCAACTGATAAACGACGCTGAATCATAGATGCGCTGGCTTTCTGGGTTTCGATTACCAAAGCCTTGGCTTCTTCAAAAAGCGGATCTCCACCAGATTCACCATCTGAAAATTCACCTTCATTTTCAGAAACCTCACCTGGATCAAAACTCTCATCGTAGTCCGCATCAGCCTGAGCCTTGATGAAGTTTACGATGCGTTCAACATCATCATCCGAGATAAAGGAGCCTTGGAGACGAACTGGATGATTTTCATCGATTGGTTTAAAGAGCATATCTCCTCGACCAAGCAGTTTCTCAGCTCCATTTTCATCTAAAATAGTACGGGAGTCTGTTCCTGATGAAACTGCGAAAGCGACACGAGATGGGACATTGGCCTTGATTAGACCAGAAATGACATCAACGGATGGACGCTGGGTTGCAAGAATCATGTGGATACCGGCAGCACGCGCCTTCTGCCCAAGACGAATAATGGCATCTTCCACTTCCTTGCTGGCCACCATCATAAGGTCAGCCAACTCATCCACAATCACGACAATGAGCGGTAGCGGAATTTGCTTGTACTCAGACTGGGCATTGAACTCTTCTACCTTGGCATTAAAGCCTGCAATATTACGAACTCCTACCTTTGCAAAGAGTTCATAACGATTTTCCATCTCATCCACAACCTTTTGCAGGGCTTTGCTAGCCTTACGTGGATTGGTCACGACTGGAATCAAGAGATGGGGAATATCATTGTAAACAGACAACTCAACCATCTTAGGATCGACCATCATAAACTTAACTTGGTCTGGTCTCGCTTTCATGAGAATGCTGGCGATAATGCCGTTAACGGCTACTGACTTCCCTGAACCCGTTGAACCTGCGACGAGCAAGTGGGGCATTTTGGAAAGGTCAAAAGCTCTTGCAGTGCCATTAACAGCTTTCCCTAAAGGAATTTCCAAGAGATTTTCTGCTTTTGTTTGAGATTGTTCCCATAGTTCGCGGAAAGAAACTGTCGCAATTTCAGAGTTGGGTACTTCGATTCCGATCAGGGATTTCCCAGGAATTGGTGCTTCAATTCGGACATCCTTGGCTGCCAAGGCTAGAGCGAGGTCATCTGCTAGATTGGAAATGCGGTTAACCCGTACACCGACTGCTGGCTTGACTTCATACTTGGTCACTGACGGCCCAATTTCAGCCCGTTCAACCGTTACCTTGATACCAAAGCTAGCAAAGGTTTCTTCTAGGATTTTGATATTTTCTCGAACAATCTTCTTCTCTTTCGACTGGTCTTTTGGTTTATCTGGGGCAAAGAGTTGTAAGCTTGGAAGTTTATATTCAAGAGCCTCCTTGGCTGAAAAATCAACTTGTACATCTTCATCATCAAAGACCTCCTCATGTTCAGGGAATTCATGTTCAGCTTGAGGCAGGATGATTTCTGGTTCTACCCACTCTTCTTCCGGAACAGATGGAACGTCAAGCACAACATCTTCTGTCAGAATTTCACCCGTTTCCATATCAACAGGAGGCATATCGAGTAAGGCTTTTTCAGCCTCTTCTTTTTCTAATCTAGCCTCTTCCTCAGCCTTTTGGCGAGCTTTTTCTTCTTGTTTAACAAATCGTTCCTCTTTTCGACGCTCATGCCCTTCCCACCATTTGGCAAAGCCTCTACTGAAAAATTCAGCAATATCGTAAACAGACCAAGGACTGATTAGGAGAGCACCCACTAAAATCAAGATAGAACCAATAAAGTAAGTACCGATATTTGAGAAGAGAAAGGCTGTTGGCACATAGAGTCCAACACCAATCAAGCCTCCACCAGCAAAACTGGTCGTTCGAAAACCAGTCAAATCAGTCACAACCTGAGCCATAGTTCCTTTTAAGACCGACTTGTCCAAACCATATTTCCAAACCAAGTAGGCCTCAAAAATCAAGAGTAAGCCAGCAAATATGGTGAAAAATCCTGATAAGAGTCCTTCCTGTTTTCGTATCCACTTGAAGAAGAAGAGATAGAGCAGGATACCAAATATTGCCAAATAAGCTAGGCTACCTACCAGCAAGCGAATTAGATTGTAAAGGGTGATACCTGCAGCCCCTAATTTAAAGGCTGCGAAAATCAATAAAAGGGCGATTCCCAACGAAATCAACATTCGTTGAATCGCTTCTTTTCTTTCGAGTTCTGCTTTAGACGGTCTCCGTCTTGTTTTACTTGTATTCTTGTTTGCCATTCTTCTATTATACCATATTTCACAGGCATTTCGGAAAGAGAAAAAGACTGCACCAAACGGTACAATCTTTTCATTTTTCTATTTTTTATGCTTGTGGTTTGCGTAGGTAACCATAGACTACACCACTTACGATTGCTCCTACCAAGACAGAAACGAGGTAAAGAAGAGCATTTGAAGTAAGCGCGATAACGAAGATTCCTCCGTGTGGCGCCATGAGTTTGATACCAGTAAGACCAACGAGGCCACCTGCTACTGCTGAACCAAGGATGAAGCTTGGGATCGCACGAGCTGGGTCAGCGGCACCAAATGGAATTGCTCCCTCAGTGATAAATGACAAGCCCATGATAATGTTTGTCAAACCAGAGTTGCGTTCTTCTTTAGTAAATTTGTCTTTAAAGAGAAGAGTTGCGACAAAGATTGCAAGTGGTGGTACCATTCCTCCAGCCATAACTGCTGCCATAGCCACAGAACCACCTGAAGAAACAGTCGCTGCAAGCGTACCTGTACCAAATACATAAGCCGCTTTGTTAACTGGTCCCCCCATGTCAACAGCCATCATTCCACCAAGGACGATACCGAGAAGGACAGCTGAACCACCTCCAAGACCGCCTAGAAAGTCATTCATAGCAGTGTTGATTGCTGCCATCGGGATGTTAACAGCTAGCATGACAAATCCTGTCAAGATTGTCCCAAGAAGTGGCAAGAGAAGGATTGATTTTGCACCTTCAAGTGAACGAGGAACTTTAACGTATTTCTTGATAGCAAGAACTAAAGCACCTGCGATAAATCCACCAACAAGGGCACCTAGGAAACCAGATGAGACACCTACAAGAGTTGAAGTTGCTTCACCACCTGCGGCATAAGGAATTTTACCAAATGCAAAACCTTCTTTAGCAATAGCACCAGCCACGAAACCTGCTACCAAACCTGGTTTTTCAGCGATAGAGTAGGCAACATAACCTGCAAAGACTGGAAGCATCAAACCAAAGGCAGATCCACCAATTTTCATGAACATAGAAGCTAACTCATGGTAAGAACCAAGATTACCAAGGTTTTCATTTGGAACACCCAAAGCACCGTCAATCAAGAAGGCAAGGGCAATCATGATACCACCACCGATAACGAATGGTAACATTTGAGAAACACCACTCATCAAGTGTTTGTAGAAGGCACCACCAAGGCTTTGTTTTTCGTTGCTTGCTGTTGAAGCTTTTGCTCCATTAGCAGCACGGTAGACTTCAGCATCTCCTGAAAGAGCCAAGTTGATCAACTCTTCTGTCTTACGGATACCGTCAGCAACTGGACGATTGATCAATGGTTTGCCATCGAAACGATCCATCTCAACCGCCTTGTCTGCAGCGATGATAACAGCTTTAGCCTTGCGGATGTCCTCAGCAGTTAGTTGGTTTCCAACACCGCTAGCACCGTTGGTTTCAACCTTGATTCCAACACCCATTTCAGCAGCCACTTTTTGAAGGGCTTCTTGAGCCATGTAAGTGTGGGCAATACCTGTTGTACAAGCTGTAACAGCAACGATAAACTCATCAGAGTCATTAGCAGGTGCTTGAACAGGCTCATCAGTTTTTTCGGAAGCTTTGTCAAAAAGTTCGATAACTTGGTCAGCTGATGTTACTTGACGAAGTTTGTCAGCAAAACCGTCTTTCATCAAGTATTGAGACAATTCTGCCAAGGCTGCCCAGTGAGTATCATTGGCGCCTTCTGGAGCAGCAATCATGAAGAAGAGGTCAGTTGGTTGTCCATCTAAACTTTCATAGTCAACACCCTTGTTTGACTTAGCAAAGAGAACAGTCGCTTCTTTTACAGCAGCATTTTTGCTGTGAGGCATTGCGATTCCGTCACCCAAACCAGTGGAAGTCAAAGCTTCACGCGCCAAAATTCCTTCTTTAAATGTTTCAAAATCTGTGACATAACCGTGGTCTGTCAAACTTTTAATCATCTCTTCAATGACAGCTGTTTTTTCAGTCGCCTGTAAATCCAGCAACATGACATCTTTTCTCAATAGGTCTTGAATTTTCATCGTTTTTCTACCTCAACTTTTTCATATGTTTCTTTAATAAATTCTGCCGTTGCCAAGTCATCCGAGAAGGTAGTTGCTGTTCCACAAGCAACTCCCCATTTGAAGGCTTCTACTGCGTCTTTTGATTTAACAAATTCACCTGTGAATCCAGCAACCATAGAATCACCAGCTCCAACTGAATTTTTGACTGTTCCCTTAATAGGTTTGGCGAAGTAAGATCCCTCAGATGTAACAAGAAGGGCACCGTCCCCAGCCATGGAGATAATGACGTTTTGAGCTCCTTTGGCCAGTAACTGACGAGCATAGTTCTCGATTTCATCTAAACTTTCGAGTTTAACCCCAAAAATTGCTCCAAGTTCATGATTGTTTGGTTTGACCAAAAGTGGCTGGTAGTCCAAACTATCAATCAAGGTCTGTCCTTCAAAGTCACAAACGACTTGCGCACCAGTCTTGCGCGTCAAGGCAATTAGATCCTTGTAGATAACATTACCTAGATTCTTAGCACTTGAACCTGCAAAGACAACTGTATCTTCTGAAGTCAGACTAGATAAAATAGCTTTCAATTCTTCTAGCTGAGCTGGTTCAACAGTTGGACCCGTTCCGTTGATTTCTGTTTCTTGGTCTGCTTTAATTTTGACATTGATACGAGTATCTTCTGCCACTTGGACAAAACGTGTCTCGATTTCTTCCTCTGCAAGGGTATCTGTGATAAATTTACCAGTAAATCCTCCGATAAATCCAGTTGCTGTATTGGGAATATCCAAGCGTTTCAAGACACGACTGACATTTATTCCTTTCCCACCAGCAAACTTATCATCACTGTCCATACGATTGACACTACCGACTTGGACTTGGTCCAAACGAACGATATAGTCAATGGATGGATTGAGTGTGACTGTATAAATCATACTTCTATTACCTCCGTTTTCTCCTTAATAGCCTGCAAGAGCTCATGCCCTTGACTTGTGATAACAATAGCTCGTTTGAGTGGTGCTACCTTGGCAAAGCAAGTTTGTCCAATTTTTGACGAATCGACCAAGATATATGTCTGTTTGGCATTCTCTAAAATAGCACGCTTCACGGCCCCCTCCTCCATATCAGGAGTCGTATAATAGCCATCGTCCACACCATTCATCCCGATAAAGGCACGGTCAAAGTGCAATTGGTTAATCTGGTTAAGAGCAACGCCCCCGATGCTAGCATCTGTCGCCATCTTGACACTTCCTCCAACCATGACAGTTGGAATCTGCTTTTCAACCAACTGAGCAGCATGGTGAATCGAGTTGGTCACAACTGTAACATTCTTATTGACCAATTCATGAATCAAAAAAGCAGTTGTTGTTCCAGCATCGATAAAGATGACATCTTTTTCTTTAATGAGAGAGGCTGCTTTCTGAGCCAGCAACTTCTTTTCTTGAAGGTTTTTGACAGATTTTTCTTGAATGGTTTCTTCTTCCTGCAAGGAATGGGGCAATTCTGCTCCACCATGCACGCGACGAAGCTTGTTTTCTGCTTCCAACTCATCCAAGTCTCTTCGAACCGTTGATTCTGAGGTTTCTAGTAAACTAACTAATTTTTCTAGAGAAACTACATGATGTTGATTTAACTCCTCTAAAATCAGTTGTTTACGCTCTGTTTTTAACACCGAATCACCTCCTGTTATCGTTTACACTATTCATTCTATCACACTTCTTTTTAAAGTCAAGCATTTTATGTCATTTTCTTTCAAAATCTATCATTTTTCTTATTTCTAGAATTTTTATTGCAAGATAGGGGCCTTTATGGTAGACTATTTGAGTAAGTATTGGAAGATTACTCAAGAGGCTTAAGAGGCCGTGTTGGAAACGCGGTAGGCGTGTAACAGCGTGCGTGGGTTCGAATCCCATGTCTTCCGTTTATTTTAAAAAAGATACCCAAGAAATCTTGGGTATCTTTTTTCTTATATGCTTGTTTTATAACTCGGGTGAATTTCTTAGAAAATATCAAATAACAATTTCACATTGAGAATTGTTAAGATAATGGAAACGATATAGCCAAGGATGGTATTCCATTTGGCATTGGTAAATTCTCCCATCAGTGATTTCTTAGAAGTTAGATAAATCAGTGGGAAGATTGAAAATGGAAGAGCAATCGAAAGAAAGACTTGTGAATAAACCAATAACTGATCCAATGTTTTTTCCTGATGACCAAACAGAACCGCTACAATCATGACAGGCAACAAGGCAAAGAGACGAGTTGCCAAACGAATGAACCATTGAGGTAATCTCATATGCAAGAAACCTTCCATAACGATTTGTCCAGTCAAGGTACCCGTAATTGTCGAATTTTGACCACTGGCTAATAAAGCCAAGGCAAACAAGGTTGATAAGGTCGAGCTAGCTATAGCTCCTGCAATAGTAGAATCCTGCAAGGCATTATACATTTGAGAGAAGGCAGAAATCTCAGATGCATGGCCGAAAAAGAGAGCCGCCCCGAGAATTAATAGAAGGGAGTTAACCACAAAGGCCAAGGATAATTGGAGATTTGAATCCCAGGTCATAAAGCGCACGGCTTTTCGAACATCATTCTTGTCCTTGTGATTGATTTTCCGAGTTTGAGACAAGGAAGAATGCAAATAGAGGTTATGGGGCATAACCGTTGCTCCCACGATCCCTAGTGCCAAGGTTAATTGACTTTCATGCCCTGGCAAGGGACTTTCAAATAAGGTTGCATTCGGTAGATAACCCTCAACGATTCCTTGGAAGCTTGGATGTGACAAAGCTACCAGATAGGTAAAAATTGCTAGAATGGTTAAAATCAGTGTTGTCACAATAGCTTCAATCTTCTTAAAGCCAAATTTCATCAGAAGCAATAAGAGAAAAACATCCAACACGGTCAAGAGAATTGCTATCATAATCGGAATCTTAAAGAGAAGATTGAGAGCAATCGCTGAACCTAGAACTTCTGCCAGATCTGTCGCCATCAAGGCTAATTCTAAAATCACCCATAGACTATAACGAAGCCATTTAGGTGAATGATGAGCCGTTGCTTGAGCCAGGTCCATCTGGGTTACAATACCAAGCTTTCCTGCCATCTGCTGAAGTTGCATGGCAATGAGAGATGAAATCAAGATAACAAACAAGAGACTATACTTATAGGAAGCACCACCGACTACACTGGTAATCCAGTTTCCTGGATCCATATAACCAACTGCGACAAGAGCACCCGGACCTAAAAAGGCATTTAAATTTTGCCAGAAATGATTGTTATTTGGAGTATCGATAGATTGATTAATCTCAGAGAGTGACACTTTTTTATGAGAAGACATAGATACTTACCTCTTTCTAAACCTACTTTTTCATTATTTTCTATTAGAGAAAAATAAGATTGACTTTAAACTATTAAAACAATGAAAACTATATGAAAAACATTTAGTTTTTTCATTATTTTTCTTAAGGCACCTTAATATTTTTCTTAAGGCACCTTAATATTTTTCTTAAGGCACCTTAATTATAACACAAAAAATGAAAACTATATGAAAAACATTTAGTTTTTTCATTATTTTTCTTAAGGCACCTTAATTATAACAGAAAATATGATAAAAACTTAAGAAAATTCAGGACTTGATTTAATATTTAGGATACAACAAAATGTTGTATTCTTTTTTTGCAAAAGAATACCAAAGAATAAAATAAAAAACGTTGTAAAAACAACGTTTTAGAAAGATTTACAAAACAATGTAAATTATCAATGGAGCCGGTGGGAGTCGAACCCACGTCCAAACATCTGCTAACATATTTGTCTACAACCATAGGTTATGTATTCGTTTAACAGTCCCTCGACACATAACTCAAGCCTAGAAACCGCGAGTCTATCAATCTCTTATCAAGCCGCTAGACAAGACTTGATCGTATCTCGCTAATAATAAGACCTGTCATTGAACACGAGCAATCCAAATCGGGTCACGCCTGCTGGTTTTTAGGCAGCTAGAGCGTAAGAAGTGTTATTTTTTGCAGTTATATTTAACTGAGCGTTTACGTCGCCACACGAGTCGCAAAATATGCCTCATAATGCCTGTCGAATCCGTAACGACCCCAAAAGACAATAAAACCATTATACCTTATCTAACACAAAAATGCAAAAAGGAAAGCAATTAACTACAAAAGATAGTCTTTCAAAGATTTTGTCAAAACCTGATAACCAGCAACACTAAGGTGCAACCCATCAGTTGTATAATCTTTTTTGAGTTGACCTGCCTGGTCTGTCAAACTATCAAAAACTGGCACAAATTCTACCTGCATATAGGCAGAAGCAAGCTCTTGATAGGCTTGATTCCATTTCTGAATTTTTTCATTCGTGCGGATATAGACTGTCTGCTTGTACTCTTCTCCCTCATTGACTGGCAAAATAGAAAGCAATTTAATCTCAGTCAATGGATAATCGCGAGCAATGGATTGTATGATAGCTTCGAGGTTATTGAGAGCCTCATTCACAGGCACATCTTTTCCGATATCATTTGTCCCAATCAAAAGGACAATTTTATCTACTGCTCCACCGTACAGATGCGCATCTAGATTTTCTAATAACAGCCCTGTCTGATACCCTCGAATGCCTCGATTGACAATCGTCTTCGAAGTCCCAAACAGTTCCTGCAGAGGATAATATTCGACAATAGAATCCCCAATAAAAAGAATGTCTGGCTCTACAACAGAAACCTGATTTAAGTGACGATACTTGGTTTGGATTTTTTCTTGTTCCTTTAGTAACCAATTTTCTAATAACTGTACTGCCACTTCATTCTCCTTTTTCTAACCAGTTTTCCAAGATTTGATAAACTCCTCCTTGGCTATTGGCTGGCGCTAGAGCAGTAGCCACAGCTTTGGCTTTATCATCAGCATTTTCCATCGCATAGGCAATTCCAGCCATTTCAAGCATTTCAACATCATTTTCACTGTCACCAAAAGCCATGATTTGTTGGGAGGTCAAGTCCCAGCGCTTGAGTAATTCTTCCAAGCCCCATGCTTTATGAATTCCAGCTTGAAGGATATCAATGCAACCATAGCCACTCGATACAGCACGAACACGGCCATCAAAGAGGTCATTGATTTCTTCCAAGACCGAACTCAAACGTTCCTCACCAACAACCATACTCATCTTGAGCACACCACCAAAGAGGTCAGAGGTTAATTCGTCCACAAATTGCATCCGTTGGTAGAATTTTTCAATCATTTCTGGAGTCATAAAACTTTCAAGGTCTGTAAAAATCGTACCTTCTTTGACGAAACCACCCTTCATAGACGTTACAACAAACTGATCCTGACACGCTCGACCCTTAAAATGAGCCAAAGCCTTATCGACAATGGCATCATCCCAAGTCTGAGCCTGAATCAGTTCATTGTTTTCAAAAATACGAGCACCGTTTGCAACAACCAGAACCACCCGATCGACCAAGTGCTCCAGTAGTTGCCTCATGCGGTGAATTTCATTCCCAGTCGCAATGACAAAACGAATACCCCTTTGATCCAACTGATCTAAAATCTTTTCCAAACGTGGGAGATCAAGCTGGCCTCTAGCATCCAGCAAGGTCCCATCCATATCTGTTGCAATTACCTTAATCGTCATTTACTTTCCTCTGGATTCAAGCTAGTCCCACTTCAATCCCACATGTTCGTTCATTTCTTTGTAGGCTGTATCAATTCGTTCCTTAGTCGCTTCATCTAACTGGTCACGATGACTACCACCCTCGATAAAATCTTCTAAGATATAAGTTTGGTATAGGAATAGTGGATAACCTTCTGGAGAATAGGTTCCTTTTGGTGTACGGTTTACCCAAGAAGGATGCGCTTTGGCAGTTTCGATTGTCGTCTTACCGGCTTTTTTCTTAACAGTCACATCCATGAGCACGCCACGCTCTGTCCACTTAGCATTCTCTTCATCTTGCATGGTTTCAATTCGTTGATTGGAAATGAAGTTCCCCATTGAATAGATAATGAGTTTCTTGTCCCCATCTTTTTCAACCGTTTCAGATAGTTCAACTACGTGAGGGTGCCCTCCAAAGATAATATCAGCTCCCCAATCAATCATCTTGTGATAAAGAGCCTTTTGTTCTTCAGTTGGTTCCAAGCGATACTCCACACCCATCTGAGGCATGATAATGGTGATATCCGCTTCCTTCTCTGCCCGTTCAATTTCAGCCTTCATCTTGTCTTCATTTAGGTCTGAAAGATAGCGGGTATAGTCTTCTTGAGAAATACTTTGCTCAATTCCATTAAAACCATAAGAATAGGCCAAAAGTGCAACCTTGATACCGTTCACTTCCTTAATAACCAGTGGAGCTTGATCACGTGACTCATGCGTATACACTCCAATAGGTGTCATTCCTGCCTTTTCAATAGCATCTGCTGTTGAAACCACACCTTCTATTTGTGAATCTAGGATATGGTTATGCGCCAAGTCTAGCACTTGATAACCGGCATCCTTGATGGCATCCATGACTTCTCCAGGTGCATTAAATAGCGGATAACCAGCCAAATAGTGGTCCTTGTTCACAGTACCTTCAAAATCACCTATAATCAAATCTGCCTGCTTAAGCCATGGCTTCACATAGTCAAAATTTTCATGAAAATCATAGGTTCCATCTTCTTTTAAAGCAGAACGATAGATGGGAATATGATAGAGGAGGTCCCCGTTAGCCATAATTCTTGCAGTTTTTTCCTCTTCCTGATCTTTAGCATTTTGATTCGTCTTATTTGCTTCTTGAGAAATGGCATCCTTTTTTTGACTGGTTAAGGGGATTCCTTGGAAACTTTCAAACAACAAGACCAAGCCCATTGATAAAGCAACTGCTAGCAAAAGTATCGCCACAAATCCCTTATTACTCCACTTGCGATAACTCCTAAAAAAGTTTACAAACCCCCTCATAAAACGAAAAACTGGTCCACGTTTATGTCTATCCTGTCTTCTTTGCATCTTCATTCTCCCTACTTTCTAATGCAAGCCTTTTCTTTTATTATATCACAGATAAGTATTTCTTTCACAATTGAATAGAACCTACAAGGCATTTTCTATAAAAGCTCGATGCCGTAATGCTTTCAATCCTTGTCATTTTGTGATATCATGTAGAGGTAATGAAAGGAGAGAAAATGTCTGCTATAGAACGTATTACAAAAGCTGCTCACTTAATTGATATGAACGATATTATCCGCGAGGGAAATCCTACTCTACGCGCAGTTGCTGAGGAAGTTACTTTCCCCTTATCTGATCAGGAAATCATCCTTGGCGAAAAGATGATGCAATTCCTTAAACATTCCCAAGATCCTGTCATGGCTGAGAAAATGGGGCTCCGAGGTGGTGTTGGACTTGCTGCTCCTCAATTAGATATCTCAAAACGTATTATCGCTGTTTTGGTGCCAAACATTGTCGAAGAAGGCGAAACTCCACAGGAAGCTTACGACTTGCAAGCTATTATGTACAATCCAAAAATCGTCTCTCACTCTGTTCAAGACGCTGCTCTTGGCGAAGGAGAAGGGTGCCTTTCTGTTGACCGCAACGTACCTGGCTATGTTGTTCGCCATGCCCGCGTTACTGTTGACTACTTTGACAAGGATGGAGAAAAACACCGTATCAAACTCAAAGGCTACAACTCCATCGTTGTTCAGCATGAAATTGACCACATCAACGGCATCATGTTTTACGATCGCATCAATGAAAAAGACCCATTTGCAGTTAAAGATGGTTTACTAATTCTAGAATAAAGAAAATCCCGTTGCAAGACGGGGTTTTGTGTTATAATAGAGGCATGAAAACAAATGATATTGTCTATGGCGTCCACGCCGTTACCGAAGCCCTCCTTGCAAACACTGGCAACAAACTCTACCTCCAAGAAGATCTCCGAGGTAAGAATGTTGAGAAAGTCAAGGAACTAGCTACAGAAAAGAAGGTCTCCATTTCTTGGACCTCAAAAAAATCCCTCTCTGAGATGACTGAAGGTGCTGTCCACCAAGGTTTTGTTCTACGAGTGTCCGAATTTGCCTATAGTGAGCTGGACCAAATCCTTGCCAAAACACGCCAAGAAGAAAATCCTTTGCTATTAATTCTGGACGGGTTAACCGACCCTCACAACTTAGGTTCCATCTTAAGAACAGCCGATGCGACCAACGTTTCAGGTGTCATCATTCCCAAACATCGTGCTGTCGGTGTTACTCCTGTCGTTGCCAAAACGGCCACAGGTGCTATTGAACACGTTCCAATCGCTCGAGTGACCAATCTGAGCCAAACTATGGACAAACTCAAGGATGAAGGATTCTGGACCTTTGGAACGGATATGAATGGTACTCCTTGCCATAAGTGGAATACAAAAGGGAAAATTGCCCTCATCATCGGAAATGAAGGAAAAGGTATCTCTAGCAACATCAAAAAACAGGTTGATGAAATGATTACCATTCCTATGAATGGACATGTTCAAAGCCTCAATGCCAGTGTTGCTGCAGCCATTCTCATGTACGAAGTTTTCCGAAATAGACTATAAAAAAAGTTTCCAGTCATCTGATTGGAAACTTTTTTATGATTAACTATGTTCTGTGATAAATTTATAGGCTTCTTGACCAGCGATAGCTCCATCTCCAACTGCTGTTGTTACTTGGCGAAGGTCTTTCAAGCGAACATCTCCAACGGCAAAGATACCATCAACCGCAGTTTTCATGTGGTTATCTGTCACAATCCAGCCTGCCTGATCTTGAATATTCAATTCTTTAACAAAATCGCTAAGAGGGTCCAAGCCAACATAGATAAAGACGCCACCGAAGGCTTGTTCCGTCACTTGACCTGTTTTCACATTTTCAAATACGACAGATTCTACTCGGTTTTCACCTTTGATTTCCTTCACTACAGAATCCCAGATAAAGCTGATTTTCTCATTCGCAAAGGCGCGGTCTTGTAACACTTTTTGGGCACGAAGCTGGTCACGACGGTGAACAATGGTAACAGTCTTGGCAAAGCGAGTCAAGAAGAGGGCTTCTTCAACAGCTGAATCTCCACCACCAACTACCAACAAATCTTGGTCACGGAAGAAAGCACCATCACACACGGCACAGTAAGAAACACCACGACTGTTCAGTTCTTCTTCTCCAGGTACTCCCAAAGGACGGTGTTTAGAACCAGTTGCTACGATAACTGTATGTGTTTCATATGTTTGGTCATCAGTCATCACTTTCTTAAAATCACCATGGTCTTCTACATTTTTAACATAGCCATAAATGTGCTCAACACCAAGATTTTCAAGCGGTTCAAACATCTTTTCTGCCAATTCTGGCCCACTAATATTAGCGTATCCTGGGTAATTTTCAATATCAGATGTATTATTCATCTGACCACCTGGCAGACCACCTTCAATCAAGGCTACTTTCAGATTGCTTCGAGCAGCGTACAAGGCTGCAGTCATCCCTGCAGGTCCAGCACCGATAATAATAGTATCGTACATATAGTTTCCTTCTTTCTTGTTGTAACTATCTTCATTCTAACTCTTTCTTGTCAATCATGCAAGGATTATGCTTTGAAAACAAGAATTAAACTCATAACCGCAAAGGATAATACTGGAACAACCAAGACTCCAATCATAATCATATCATAGAGATGGGCTTGGCGAGCCTTGGCTGTCTTATCAACTCCCGACATGGCTCTTAGTCCAATCCAAATCCCTAAAAAAATCAGGACGAGGATGGTGGTCAAGATCAAACTCTCGAAATATAAAGAAAATAGTTGCAGTAGCATGATTTCTCTCACTTCTATCTTTTTTAAAGAGTAAACTCAGCTAGTCCAGCTAACTGAGTTTTCCTTTATCTATTATATCAAATATAAGTCCGTTTGTAACTAGCGAAGAATTCTTTTGTCCGCTCTTCTTTAGGATGGTGGATAATCTCATCCGGTGTTCCAGACTCAATGATTTTCCCCTTATCTAGGAAGAGAATCTTATCCGCAACTTGAGCTACAAAGGACATGTCATGACTAACCAAAATCATGGTTTGACCTGACTTAGCAGCATCTGCAATAGACTTTTCTACTTCGCCGACCAATTCTGGATCAAGGGCTGAAGTTGGTTCGTCTAAGAGCAAGACATCTGGTTTCATCGCAAGTGCACGCGCTAGGGCAACCCGTTGCTTCTGTCCACCTGATAAATGGCGAGGATAATGGTTTTCACGGTCTGAAAGCCCAACCTTAGCCAACTCTTCCTTGGCAATCTTGGTTGCTTCTTGGTCGGATAATTTCTTGACAACAACCAAGCCTTCTTTCACATTATCAAGTGCTGTTCGGCGTTCAAACAAATTAAACTGTTGGAAAACCATAGACAGCTTACGGCGTAGGGCAAGGATTTCTTCTTGAGTAATTTTAGAAAAATCAACTGAGAAATCATCAATCTGAATCGAGCCACTGTCAGGTGTTTCAAGATAATTGAGACTACGAAGGAAGGTTGATTTTCCAGCTCCTGAAGAACCAATCAAGGCTACAACTTCCCCTTTTTGAATATCCAAGTTCAGATGATCCAAGACAGTCTGTCCTGAAAAGGATTTGCTTAAATTCGAAATCTTAATCATTAACGAAGGTCTCCTTTCACATCTGTTTGCACTGTATCGGGTGCAGAAATAGCCATTTTTCTCTCGATGAAACGACCAAGGCTTTCAATTCCGATATTGACTACCCAATAAACAAGGGCAACGGAGATAAAGCGTTCAAAGTAGCGGTAATCAGCTCCACCCAAAATCTGAGCTTGGGCAAAGACTTCCACAACACCCGCACTAAAGGCTAGAGAAGTTCCTTTGGTCAAGCCGATTAGGGAATTGATTAAGGTTGGAGTCGCCACAACGGCCGCATTTGGAATAATCACGCGACGATAAACTTGCGCTCGGGTCATCCCCAGACTGCGTGCCGCCTCAATCTCACCAGGATTGACTGAGAGAATGGCTGCACGAATGGTTTCACTAGCATAAGCTGCTTCATTAAAGGCAAAGGCGACAATCGCAAAAGCAGCGGCTGGAATCGCATTGATATTGAAACCAGTTCCCCATTGCTGATTGAGGGCTTTCAAAGCCAAAGGAATTCCGTAGTAGGTCAACATGAGCTGCACCAAAATCGGTGTCCCTTTTAAGAAACTAACAAAGAAGGCCTGCAAGGGATATAAAATCTTGACACGATTGATTTTCACAATGGCAAAAAGAAGTGCCAAAACCAAGCCAAAAAGAGCACCACCAATTGTCAACATAATCGTTATTGGAAGTTGTTGGACAATTCTCGGAATTCCATCAAAGACCGAACGCAAGCTAAAAAGCTTGCCATCCGGAATCAATTGCATCAAGTTTTGGTACCAATCTGATGCTAAAATCGTTGTAACATTCATAAAAACATCCTCTCCTGATAATGATTCATTCTACCATACTTCTGCCGTCAATGAAATTATTTGCTACGGTCAGATACAGACTTTGTCTACCTACTAGTTTATCATACTTTGAAACAGGGAGGTTATATATTTTATCTATCAAAGAGATAAGTAAAAACTATCTCAATCCCAATTCTTCATAAGCTTTTCGATAACCGATTTGCTTAACAGTTCCATTTTCTACTAAAATGGGACGTTTTAACAACATACCGTCACTTGCTAGCAACTCAGCTGCTTCTTGGTTTGACAGGCTTCCTACCTTATCTTTCAGCCCCAATTCACGGTATTTGATTCCACTGGTGTTGAAAAATTGCTTCAACTCAAAACCTGAGGTTTCTAGCCAATTTAAAATGACTTCTTGGCTAGGTGTTTCTTCGACGATATGGATAGCTTTATAGTCCACACCGAGTTGGTTTAATTCTTGTTTTGCTTTTTTACAAGTTGAACATTTTGGATATTCGATAAATTCTAACATGTCTTTCACTTTCTATTGTTTATATCTTTAAAATCTGCGCCTTCATGCTCCAATAGCCATGCTTTCTTTTCCATTCCTGCAGCATAACCTGTCAGACGCTTGCCTGCGCCCAACACCCGATGACAAGGTACTAGGATAGACCACGGATTGCGTCCTACCGCTCCACCAATTGCTTGAGCAGAAGCCACTTGTAGGTCTTGAGCTATTTGTCCATAGGTCACTGTTTGACCATAAGGAATTTCCTGTAAATAGGACCAAACTCTCTTTTCAAAATCCGTTCCGATTGTAGCCAAGGGCAAGTTGGATAAATTCTGAGACTTGCCTTTAAAGTAATCATCTAAGCAAGCAATAACTGGGTCTAAAATGGGATGACTAACAACTTCTTCTATTGTTTCATCTCCTATCCCCCTCTCAAAATACTTCTGCTCCTGAACCCAAATTCCATACAGATATTGCTCGTCGGCAACCAAAGACAAGGTTCCTATTGGCGAAAAGTAGAGCATTTTTACGTACATCTTTTGCATTATTTCTTTAATTTTTGATAGGCCAAGCGTTCGCCATCAACAGGCACTTTACCAACCTGTTTAAAACCAAGTTTTTCAAAAATATGTTGCATAGCTTTGTTTTCAGCATGCGTATCTGAGCGAAAATCAAGATAGTCAAAACCTTCAATCAAGCCCTCTAAGAAGGTTTGAGCAACTCCTTGTCCCTGGACATCTACTGCCACAGCAATACGGTGAAAGACTATGTACTCTGACTCTCCAGCTTGCCATTTTCCTTCATAAATGGCTTCATAGACTGCCTCTGGACTCTTGGTCACAGCTGCATAAGCTAGTAGTTCTCCCTCTTCCAAGGCTACGTAGGCTTGACCCGAGATAATATCTTCAATAATAATATCAGCATTTGGATAGCCATTTTGCCACTGGTCACTACCAGCATCTGCTAAACATTTTTTAGCATCTTCCATCACCTGCATGATGGCATCTACTTCGTTTGGAAAAGCTAAACGAATCTCCATCTTTTCTCCTCATTTCTGACTAGTTTCTCCCATCATAGCATAATTTAAGTCTTTCTACAAGCAGTTAAAACTTGACTTTCTATTTTTATTATTTTATAATCTAGTTATTAAAACTAGATAAAAAGGAGTTGAAAATGAAAACTACCTTTTCCTACCCCAAATGGGC
Organism: Streptococcus mitis; assembly: GCA_946190205.1. Taxonomy (GTDB): domain Bacteria; phylum Bacillota; class Bacilli; order Lactobacillales; family Streptococcaceae; genus Streptococcus; species Streptococcus mitis_DI. The sequence continues at coordinate 81,977 of CAMHZO010000002.1, forward strand.
AGAAATTCCAAACATCGACCTCTATCTGGACCAGGTTTTGCTCTATGTCAATCAGGTCTGCGCCCCTGTCTCTCCAGATAAAGACAAGGTATTAACAGCATCCATGGTCAACAATTATGTGAAACATGGTTACCTGACAAAGCCTGACAAGAAAAAATACCAACGCCAACAAATTGCCCGTTTGATTGCTATCACAACCCTCAAGTCGGTATTCTCTATTCAAGAAATAGCTCAGACACTTAATACTCTACAAAGTCAAGCAAGTTCAGACCAACTCTACGATGCTTTTGTGGACTACATGAACCAAGGAATTGACCCAGCTAACCCCATTATCCAAAGTAGCTGCCAAACCGTTAAACTCTATCATCAAACTCTAGCCTTAATCCATCGTACTCAAGAGGAGGAAATCTAATGAATACAAGCCTAAAGCTCAGCAAACAACTCAGTTTTGGAGAGGAGATTGCTAATAGTGTGACCCATGCTGTGGGTGCAATCATCATGCTCATCTTACTCCCCATTTCATCAACCTATAGTTATGAGACACACGGATTTTTATCCTCTATCGGCGTTTCCATTTTCGTTATCAGTCTGTTTCTCATGTTTCTATCATCCACCATTTACCACTCTATGGCCTATGGTTCAACCCACAAATATGTCTTGAGAATCATTGATCATTCTATGATTTATGTTGCTATTGCAGGCTCATACACGCCCGTCGTCTTGACCTTAATGAATAACTGGTTTGGCTATCTGATTATTGCCATCCAGTGGGGAACGACCATCTTTGGTATTCTCTATAAAATCTTTGCTAAAAAAGTCAATGAGAAATTTAGCCTTGCACTTTACCTGATTATGGGCTGGTTGGTTCTAGCTATCATTCCTGCCATTATCAGTCAAACGACACCAATTTTCTGGAGTCTCATGGTAACTGGCGGACTATGTTATACAGTTGGAGCTGGATTTTACGCCAAGAAGAAACCTTATTTCCACATGATTTGGCATCTTTTTATCCTAGTTGCGTCTGCCCTCCAATACATTGCCATTGTTTATTACATGTAAAAAAGTTGAGAAATTCAATCTCAACTTTTTTCTTTACACATATTGATAAAGTACTGGTGCAAGCGCACATCATCAGTCAATTCTGGATGAAAAGAGGTTACCAACATATTTTTTTCTTGGGCTGCAACAATTTGATCGTTCACTGTTGCTAGAATTTCTACACCCTCTCCAACACTGCTGATAATTGGACCACGGATAAAGGTCATTGGAATCTGACCGACTCCCTTACATTCTGCTTCCGTGTAGAAACTTCCTAATTGGCGCCCATAGGCATTGCGCTCGACAACCATATCCATAGTTCCTAGATGACTTTCTTCCTGAGAAGTGATTTCCTTAGCCAGCAAAATTAAGCCTGCACAGGTCCCAAACACTGGTAGTCCAGATAGAATGGCTTCTCGAATGGGGATCAGCATGTCCTGGTCCCGTAAGAGCTTGCCCATGGTTGTAGATTCTCCTCCAGGCAAAATCAAACCCGACAAGTCACTCTGATGTTGCTGAAAATCATCTAGATTTCTGATTTCAACATTGTCTACGCCCAATTTATCTAGTACTTTTGCATGTTCTGCAAAAGCACCTTGCAAGGCCAATATTCCGATTTTCATCTATTTTCCTCGCTCAGCCATGAGGATTTGGATCTCATTTTCATTGATACCAACCATGGCTTCTCCTAAATCTTCAGAGATTTGAGCCAAGATTTGAGGATTTCGGAAATTAGTCACCGCTTTGACAATAGCACTCGCTCGTTTAACAGGATCTCCTGACTTGAAAATACCTGAACCGACAAATACACCTTCTGCCCCTAATTGCATCATTAACGCCGCATCTGCTGGCGTTGCAACGCCTCCAGCCGCAAAGTTTACAACTGGTAATTTCCCATGTTCATGAACGTATTGAACCAATTCTACAGGGACTTGCAAGTCCTTAGCAGCAACATAAAGTTCGTCCTCACGTAGGTTTTGAATGCGGCGAATTTCCTGATTCATCATACGCATATGACGAACAGCTTGGACGATATCCCCCGTACCCGGTTCTCCTTTGGTACGAATCATAGAAGCACCTTCAGCGATACGACGCAAGGCTTCACCCAAATCCTTAGCTCCACAGACAAAAGGAACTTGGAATTCTTTCTTATCCACATGAAAACGGTCATCAGCTGGAGATAGAACTTCACTCTCATCGATATAGTCAATTTCGATAGCCTCTAAAATCTGGGCTTCAACAAAATGGCCTATTCTGACCTTGGCCATCACTGGAATGCTAACCGCTTCTTGGATTTCCTTAATCATCTTTGGATCACTCATACGGGAAACACCACCAGCTGCACGAATATCAGCCGGAATCCTCTCCAAGGCCATAACAGCTGCCGCACCAGCAGCTTCAGCGATACGGGCTTGTTCAGGATTTTGAACGTCCATGATAACTCCACCCTTGAGCATCTGCGCCAAGTTTTTATTTAGTTCATAACGATTTTCAGTCATTTCTTTATCCTCATCATTTGTATTGGTAGCTACCATTTCATTTTAAGTTAGATTAGAATGAATCACAAGATAAAAAAATCATAATTGTATGGGTACAGATTAACTAAAAAACTATCTGACCTTAGCTTAAGGCCAGATAGCTCATTCATTTTTATTTTTCAGCTGTAAGTGCAGCCATTGTGATGTAGTTGTATGGTTTGTTGAAGTGTGGCAAGAAGAATAGGTCTGTCAATGCCAATTTATCAATTGTTACATGCTCTTGAATAGCAAGTGAGAACATGTGAATTCCCATACTAATCGCAGGGTCATGTGAAACCATTTGTGCACCAAGAATTTCACGACTATCTTTGTCAAAGACAATCTTGATTGCTACTTCATGGTTATCATGTTTCATGAATTCTGGTTTTTGAAGATCGTTAAAGCCTGTTTCAGTTGCGTTGTAACCAGCAGCTTTAGCTTTTTCAAGAGTCAAACCAGTTGAAACCATGTGAAGACCGTAGATTGAGATACCGTTTGAACCTTGAACACCGATTCCTTCCAATTCATGTCCACAAGCATTGTAAGCACCAACAATACCAGTACGAACTGCGTTTGAAGCAAGTGCGATGTAGCTTGTATCTTTACGAGCGTTGTCATAAACAGTCGCACAGTCTCCAACAGCAAATACACCAGGAAGTGAAGTTTCTTGTTTCTTGTTTACAAGGAAAGCACCGTTACGGAAGAGTTCAATCTTACCATCAGCAAGAGCAGTATTTGGACGGAAACCAACTGCAAGGATAACCATATCCACATCGAAAGTTTCTTTATCAGTAATCAAGCGTTCAACTTTACCGTCACCCTCGATTGCTTTAACAGTTTGACCAAGAGCCAAGCGAATGTTGTGATCTTCCAAGTTCTTCGCCATCATTTGTGTGAAGTCTCTGTCATAGTAACCGTTCAAAACAGTATCAACGATATCAACAAGGACAACTTCTTTTCCAAGACGCTCAAAGGCTTCAGCAAGTTCAACACCGATGTAACCACCACCAACAACGGCGATACGGTCGAGGTGTTGGCTCTTGTCAGCAAGTTTATTGATAACTTCTTCAGCATTTTGGTACAATTTCACGAATTGTACGTTTTCAAGAGTTGCTTTAAATTCGCGGTTTCCTTTAACAATTTCAACACCTTCGATTGGTGGCAAGATTGGTGTAGAACCCGTAGCAAAAATCAATTTCTCGTATGATTCTTTGTGTTCTTTTCCTTCAACTTCAGCTGTAACTACTTTGTTATCATAGTCGATTGAAAGAACTGGTGAATTCATGTATACCTTAGCACCTTTAGCTTCCAATTTTTCTTTATCAGAATAGAACAAGCCTTCAGCACCGTCAATTTGTTCACCAATCCAGAGGGCCATTCCACATCCTAAGAAAGAGATGTTAGAGTTTTGGTCAAAAACAACGATTTCGTTCTCGTTTCCAAAATTATCCAACATAGTATTAATACATGCTGTACCAGCGTGGTTAGCACCAACTACAACGATTTTACTCATAGAAAAATTCCTACCTTCAATTTTAAATTTACTCTTCTAGTATAACATTTACTGTTAGCGTTTACAAGAGTTTAGCTAATTTTCCCGATTTTTTTGTAAAAAAATGTAAATAATCTGTATTTTATCAGCCTTTCTTACAATTGCTCTTTATTTTCTGAGCATATTTCTTGACAAGTTTACAAATTTCATTTGTGAAAACGCTGACTTTATGGTATGCTAGTATCATGGAAAGAAAATGTAAGGGGTTAAATTTAATATAAATTTACTATATTTCAGCCTTCTTTTCATAAGAGAAAGGAGTTGGTAGCTTGCCTCTTAGTTCACATTCCGAACGGCTAATGGGGACTACTATCACTATTTCATTAGTAGATGAGCAAGCCGATAGCTTGCTCCAAAAATCCTTTGATTTACTCAAAGAGCTTGAATACCGCTTCAATGCCAATAGTCAAGAATCTGAGTTGATGGAAATCAATTATCAAGCTGGAATAGCTCCAGTCAAAGTTCATCCTGATTTGTTTGAATTGATTTCACTTGGATTAGAGCATAGCCTAGCGCCCTCTAGTCATCTCAACATCAGCATTGGTCCCTTGATTCAAACCTGGCGCATTGGTTTTTCGGATGCCAAAGTGGCCCAGCCTCAAGAAATTGAATCGGTGCTTCCTTTAATCAATCCTCATTATATCGAGTTAGATTCTTCCACCTCCACTGTGTTATTAAAACAAAAAGGAATGAAGATCGATCTTGGTTGTTTAGCCAAGGGTTATAGTGCGGATAAGGTTGCCCAATTTCTTAGAGAAGAGGGAGTGACATCTGCCTTGATCAATCTGGGAGGGAATGTCCTGACCATTGGAAAAAATCAGGCAAGAGGAAATCAGCCTTGGCAAATCGGGATTCAAGACCCAGCCAATCCTAGGGGAAATCACTTAATGACCATCCCTGTTGTCAATAAATCTGTCGTGACTTCAGGCATTTATGAACGTCACCTGACTGTCGATGGAAAAGATTACCATCATATTTTTGACAGCCAAACAGGATATCCTGTTGAAACAGAACTAGCTAGTCTGACAATCATCTCTGATAAATCAGTCGATGGTGAAATCTGGACAACTCGTCTATTTGGAGAAAAACCTGCTTCTATCCTCTGGCAAGTCGAAAGTTTGGAGGGCATCGAAGCTATCCTCATCGATAAAGAAGGTTACCTAAGCTGTTCTTCAGGAATTCCTACTCTATAGAAATAGATGTTTCAATGGAGTTTTAAAATCGTATTATGTAAAAAGAGAAAGGAAATCTCATGTTAAAACTTATTGCTATTGTTGGAACAAATTCAAAACGTTCTACAAACCGTCAATTGCTTCAATACATGCAAAAACACTTTGCTGAAAAAGCTGAAATTGAACTTGTTGAAATTAAAGACATTCCTGTCTTCAACAAACCAGCTGACAAGCAAGTACCTGTTGAAATTTTAGAAATTGCTGCTAAAATTGAAGAGGCAGATGGCGTTATTATCGGTACTCCTGAGTATGACCACTCTATCCCAGCTGTTTTGATGAGCGCTCTTGCTTGGTTGTCTTATGGTATCTATCCACTTTTGAACAAACCAATCATGATTACAGGTGCTTCATATGGTACTCTTGGTTCATCACGTGCCCAATTACAACTTCGCCAAATCTTGAATGCCCCAGAAATCAAAGCAAGTGTCCTTCCAGATGAATTCTTGCTTTCACATTCTCTTCAAGCCTTCAATCCAAGTGGAGACCTAGTAGATCTTGATGTTATCAAAAAACTGGATGCTACTTTTGACGACTTCCGTATCTTTGTAAAAATCACAGAAAAATTGCGCAATGCACAAGAATTACTTCGCAAAGATGCTGAAGACTTTGACTGGGAAAATTTGTAAGATAGGAGACCAAAAAGAATGAAATTTGTTGGACTTGTAGGATCAAACTACGATCAATCATATAACCGTAAACTCTTGGAATTTATCCGTCGTCACTTCAAACTCAAATTTGAATTAGAAGTTCTCGAAATTGATGAAGTTCCAATGTTTAACCAAGACGAAAAATGGGACGAAAGCTTCCAATTGCGTCTCTTGTATAACAGAATTACGCGTGCTGATGGTGTCATTATTGCTACTCCTGAGCACAACCACACAATCTCAGCTTCTCTTAAATCAGTTCTTGAATGGCTTTCATACGAGGTTCATCCATTTGAAAACAAACCAGTCATGATTGTGGGAGCTTCTTACTACGACCAAGGTACTTCTCGTGCCCAAGTTCACCTTCGTAAGATTCTTGACGCTCCAGGTGTCAATGCCTACACTCTTCCAGGAAATGAATTCCTTCTTGGTAAAGCTAAAGAAGCTTTTGATGTTAATGGAAATATCACGAATGAAGGAACTGTTAATTTCCTTGAAACATGCTTGGACAACTTTGTAAAATATGTGGGAGTCGTTTCAAAATTGAAAAAACCAAAACCAATTGAACCAGAAGATTTGGATTGTGGCAGACCAATTGCTACCACAATCACAGAAGTTGATCCCGATGATCCAGAATGGGTTGAAAAAGTTGCTGAAATTACTGGTGCGGTTTCAGGTGATACCTATGTCAAACTAGATCATGGTATCTTAACTGTTAACCAAATCGATATGTTCTTGAAAGCAATGCCATTTGAATTGACATTTGCAGATGATAACAACCAATTCTTATACTACAATAATGTTCACCAAGATCCAAACACCATGTTTGCTAAACGTGTACCATCTCAATCTGGTAACCGTCTCTCAACTGTCCATAACTCACTTCCCGGTGGACGTATGAAAAATGTTGAATGGGTTGTCGGTGTACTGCGTAATGGTGATCAAGAATATGTTCGTACAATCGTTCCTGGATCTCCTGCAGGGGTTATCAATACTCACAACTATCAAGCTATGTACTATCCTGATGGATCATACGCTGGTATCAATGAAATAGTCTTCAACTTCCAACCATGGCTTGATTGGTACCTCAATACAACTGGTCAACGTCTAGTTGGTGGAAATGCTGCAGCTCCTGCTGGCGGACATGGTCACGGTGATGCAGATGCTACATCTGGAGCTTCTGATGCAGGTGAGGCTGGAGGCCACGGTGGTGGTGCAGACGCTACATCTGGCGCAAGTAACTAATAATAGTTTTGGGAACCATATTGGTTCCTTTTTTAGCGAAAAAAGACTAGCAGACAAAAACTGCTAGTCTTTTGATTATTATTTCACCTATCCTTGTTAAAAGAAAGAATACTTATTATGAATTTGGGTCATCGAGACTACGACCATGTAATCCTTTTTCACGTTGGACTTGACGTAGTTTCTCTGGTGTAACATCGTTTCCTTCTTCGTCCACAATTTTGATCCCTTCGATGTGGTGACGAACAGTGCGACGATAACCTTCGATGTACTCCTCACGTAGTTTGGCTTGTTCTACTTTTTCAGCTGGTGTTAAGCCTTCTGCTTTTTTCTTTTTAGCGAGCTCGTTGATACGAGCAATTTTTTTCGGATCCATTTCTTCTCCTTTATGATAAGATAAACTCCGTTTAACAGATTTTATTTGGTATTGATTTGGTTAAAACGTGCAAGTTTAGCTGCTTTTTGAGTTAAATGAGACAAGATAGCCAAACGATTTTGACGGACTGCTTCATTTTCGGACATAACCATAGTATTTTCAAAGAAAGTATCAATAACTGGACTAAGAGCAAAGAGTTGTTTCAATTGTTGACTGGCAGATCCTGATAAAACGAGTGTTTCTACTGCTTCTGCCAAGGCTTTTTCTTGGTCATTTTCAAAGAGTGCTGAATCAACTGTAGCTACTCCTTCTGCCTTCTCAGCCAAGTTAAAGGCACGAGAAAGTGATTCAACAGAAGGTTTGAAGTCTTCTTCCTTACTTGCTTCTACGAGAGCACTTGCTGCTTCCAACATATCCGCCACAACAAAGTTTGATCCTGCAAGAACGGCTTCTTTGATATCTTTTGGAGTAGAACCCATCATCTTATCAACACGAGCCTTGATAAAGTCCATAACCTCTGCCTTATTTTCATAAGTCAAGCTGTCAAATGTTAAAGCATAAAGGCTATCAATCAGCTCATCCATAGCAATGTGCCAACCAAAGGCATCCAAGATACGAACCACACCTTGAGTTGCACGACGAAGGGCATAAGGGTCATTAGAACCTGATGGAATCAAACCTACTGAGAAGAAACTCAAAATAGTGTCCAATTTGTCTGCAATGGCAAGCACTGCACCGACCTTGCTCTCTGGAAGTTCGCCTTCGGCTGATGTAGGCATGTAGTGTTCACGAATAGCAGCTGCAACTGCTGGAGTTTCCCCAGCAAGAAGGGCATATTTTTCACCCATAATTCCTTGGAGCTCGTCAAATTCGCCAACCATACCTGTCAACAAGTCAAACTTGTAAATGGCTGCTGCACGAGCTAAGTCAATCGTTTCATCCGCTGACAAACCAGCTTTTTCTGCCAAGAGAATAGCAATCTGCCCCGTACGAATCATGTGTTCACGAAGGGAACCAATCTTCTCATGGAAGGTGACATTGTTTAATTTTTCAACAAGATCTGAAATCACCAATTTTTGGTCTTCACGCCAGAAGAATTCTCCGTCTTCTAAGCGAGCTACTAAGACTTTTTCATTTCCTTTAATGACATTTTCCAAATACTCTGCGTTTCCGTTACGAACAGAAATGAAGTTTGGCAATAGTTTACCGTCTTGATCACGAACAACAAAGTAACGTTGGTGTTCTTTCATTGAAGTCACCAAAACTTCTTCTGGAACTTCAAGGTATTTGGCATCAAAACTTCCCATAAAGGCAGTTGGGTATTCAACCAAGTTCAAGACTTCATTAAGCAAATCAGCATCAATTTCGATACGTACACCATGCTCAGTTTCGATTGCTTTGATTTGGTCAACAATCATTTGCTCACGTTCACGAGGATCCGCGATTACAAACTGCTTACGAAGGTCTTCTTCGTAGCTCAATGCTGACTGAATCTTAGTTTCTTGTCCCAAGAAACGATGACCACGGCTGACACGATCTCCCTTGATATCAAGGAAATCCAAATCAAACTCTTCTTCATCTAAAAGAACAGTTAAAGTGTGAACAGGGCGGATATATTCAAAGGTGTTGTTAGCCCAGTGCATGCTGACAGGGAAAGTCAAGGACTTCAAGACATCTACAACACCAGGAACAATGGCTTCAACTGCTTGACCAATTTCTTCCTTAGTGACATAGACATATTCTTCACCCTTGATTTCACGGAATTCGATATCTTCAACAGTCAATCCTTTTCCACGAACAAATCCTTGGGCTGCTTTGGTGAAGTTTCCATCGCTATCCAAGGCAATTTTCTTTGCTGGACCCTTGAAATCTTCTGTCAAATCAGACTGTTTGTCTGCAAGACAAGTCACACGAACAGCCAAACGACGTGGTGTTGAGAAGGTTTGAACAGCTTCAAAAGACAGGCGGTTTTCCTTGAGGAAGGCTGCCATTTTTTCTCCTAGTTGTTTTTCACTTGGTGTGACAACATAGGCTGGTAATTCTTCAAGACCGAGTTCTACTAATAAGTTTTTTGTCATGTTTTTTCCTTTACATTTTCTTCAATCTTTTTTGATATGCACCTTAGGTACTGGGGACGTCGCTAACTAACTTTGTGAGTCTGTATGGAAATCTAATACTAAATTGATCAAGATTTCCAACAGTCTCATCAAAGTGGATTTAGCTGACTAATTTTTGAACCTAAGGTTTCAAAAATCCCCACATAACAGTACGGCGGTGCGTATCCCTCTAGCAAGTCTTCGACTTGCCTCTAACGATTTTAGAGCACAATATTACTCACTATTCTGCGTCTTCTGCTAAGAGTTTAGCTCGTGTTGCTTCATCCAAAAGTGGGTAGCCTAGGCGTTTGCGTTCTGCGACAAAGGTTTTGGCTACGACACGGGCCAAGTTGCGGATACGAGCGATATAGCCTGCGCGCTCTGTTACAGATACTGCACCACGCGCATCAAGTAGGTTAAAGGTATGTGAACATTTGAGAACATAGTCATAGGCAGGGTGCACCAAACCTTCTTCCAAAGCACGACCAGCTTCTTTTTCAAACTTATCAAAGTTTTCAAGCAACATTTCTTGATCCGAAATTTCAAATGAATATTTTGAGTGTTCGTACTCAGGCTGGATGAAGATTTCTCCGTATTTTACACCATCAGCCCATTCGATATCATAGACAGAGTCTACTTCTTGAATGTAAGAAGCCAAACGCTCTAAACCATAGGTAACTTCCGCAGTCACAGGGCCAGTTGCCAATCCACCGACTTGTTGGAAATAAGTGAACTGAGTGATTTCCATACCGTCAAGCCAAACTTCCCAACCAAGACCAGCTGAACCAGTTGATGGGTTTTCCCAGTTATCCTCAACAAAACGGATGTCGTGCTCCAAAGGATTGATTCCCAATTTTTCCAAAGACTCAAGGTAAAGTTCTTGGATGTTTGATGGAGATGGCTTCATGACCACCTGGAATTGGTGGTGTTGGTAAAGACGGTTAGGATTTTCTCCGTAACGACCGTCAGCAGGACGACGTGATGGCTCTACATAAGCCGCATTCCATGGCTCAGGTCCGATAGCGCGAAGGAAAGTGTAAGGACTCATTGTCCCCGCACCTTTTTCATTATCATAAGCTTGCATAAGCATACAACCTTGGTCATTCCAAAATTGTTGCAAAGTCAAAATAATTTCTTGAAATGTTAATTTCTTAGACATTGAATACTCCTTAATAAAAAATGATTTCTTGCGACACGAGTCTGCCTCGTCGATTATACGAGGCAAGACGAGTTAGTACTGCGTCTAACTCAGCACCCTAGTGCTGAGCGTGGGGCAGTCCGACTATAAGGAGGTTTCTGCCACTGACGCAGTGGAAAGTCAATTTTTTAGACATTATTTTCTCCTTTAATTTATATTATCTTCTTAGATTTATTTATCAAGCAACCAAGAAAAGGCTGGGTCCTGAAAAATATGACGTTTGGGAACAGTTTGTAAATTCTGATCGTATTCATCTATTGTTCCTAATTTCAAAGCGCAGACTTCTGGTATATTTTCTTGAGCAGTGAAAATTTGACTGTGACAGTTCTGGCAGTAATAACGTTGTTTACCTGGAGATGAACTATAAGTAACCAAATTCTCTTTTCCATACAGTGCCAGATTTTTGCTGCTAACTTTGGCATTAACTGTGTAGGCAGAGGCAGTTACTTTCCGACAAAATGAGCAATGACAAAAAACTAATTCCGATAATTCCTCATCTAGAGTGTAGGTCACTGCTTTACATAAACAAGATCCTTTAAGCATTATGCTCCTTTCTACTTAGGCATTAGACGAATTCAAAAAGAACCGAATTTCAACACCCAAGCCTTGCGACTAGGGGCGTCAGAAACGCGGTTCCACCCTAATTTATTACTTCATTGTTTTTGAAAATACTACAGAAAGCGCCAGTTCTTTATTTTGCCCTACTTGGCTCCCACTATCCCAAGCTCGCTTGAAGAACGCCATAAGACTTTCTCTCCTGCAGACTATTATATCAAAAATTAGAACAATGTACAATTCTTTTTATGATTTTCTAGAAATCCATATCATCAACTCGTGGAGCACCAGACTGAACAGCAATCTTCTTTAAGGTTTCACGCTCCTCATGACTCAGCTCAATTCCGAAACAATCAAGATTAGCCTGAATACGAGACGCTGTGACAGATTTTGGAAGGGGTAAAAATCCTTCTGCCAAGCTCCATGCCAAGGCTATCTGAGCAACAGACTTTCCGTGATTTTCAGCTATTTCTTGCACTTGCTTGTTATCAAACAGTTCTCCCTGACCAAAAGGTCCCCAAGCTTCCAATAAAATTCCTTTTTCTCGACAGTAATCTACGACTTCCTCTTGGTACACACCTGGCGCCAAACGAACTTGATTGACCGCTGGAACGATAGTTGCTGTTTCAAGCAAGGCATCCAAATGATGGGGAAGGAAATTACTAACTCCAATAGCACGGATTTTGCCTTCTTGATAGAGGTCTTCCATAGCACTCCAAACTTCTGAATTTCGGATTTTCCATTGGTCGTTCTCTCTGAGCGGTTTTGGGTTCGGCCAATGAATCAAATACAAATCCAAATAATCCAAGCCCAGCTTCTCCAAAGATTCTGCAAAAGCCTGACGAGCTTGCTCATAGTTGTGATTTGTATTCCAAAGTTTACTTGTTACAAAAATTTCCTCCCTCGGAATACCACTATCTTGAATGGCACGACCAACGCTTTCTTCATTTTTATAAATCGCTGCCGTATCGATATGGCGATAACCTACCTTTAAAGCCTCTAAAACTGCTTTATAGGCAATCTCTCCATTTTCAGCTTTCCAGGTTCCAAATCCCAGTACTGGAATCGTAACACCATTATTTAAAGTATAAGATTTCATTATTTTTCCTTTCTATGAGAAGAAAATCCAAAGAGCCAAATTTTCAAGGAAAACTTTTCTCTTTAGATTTTGTGTATTATTGATTGCGGTCGTAATAGAGCTGATGAGCTTTAAGACGAGAGTCTAACAAATCTGGTACGGTAACAAAGTCATAACCCTGCCCTTTCAAATAGTCAATAACTTTCGGCAGAGCATTCACTGTTTCGGCATGGATATCATGCATGAGAATAATTGAACCATTCTTGACTTGACGTTGAATTTCCGTCAAAATAGCTGCTTCATTCTTACTCTTCCAGTCCAGACTATCCACATCCCACATAATAAAGCTCAAATCGAGGCTGTTGCGAATGTCATCTGTAATGGCTCCATATGGCGGACGCATAAGTTTGGAACTAGAGCCCAGCACCTTAGTTAGCGCATCCTCAGTATCAGTAATCTGTTTTTTAGCTTCATCAAGAGAAAGTTTTGAAAGCACTGGATGGCTCCAACTATGGTTTCCAATGACATGGCCATCTGCTTTCATGCGTTTCAAAATCTCTTCATTTCCAGAAACATTCTTACCTAGCACAAAGAAAGTTGCCTTAATACCATACTTAGAAAGAGTATCTAATGCTTGATTTGTCGTTGCAGGATTTGGTCCATCATCAAAAGTTAGAGCTACTACTTTTTGGTTTTTCTTTTCATAATAAGCCTTATAAAGTTCGGAATCCTTATCTAATAGATAAGAGGACTGAATAAACTCAAAGAAACTAGATACTGGCAAGGCAATCTCATCTATATTTTCCACTGCCTGGCTTGGGTAAAGGATAATTTGACTATCCTTGTAATCAAAATTCCATGCAGATAAGTCTTGATCAGAAAAGCTTTTAACGACCTGATCAATCTTTTCTTGTTCTAATTTCTTATCTTTTAAGAAAGAGCTAAGTTCTTTTAGCAATAGCTCCTTTGCCTTACTAGCATCTGAAAATAATTGATCAAGTGTAAAAAGTTTGCCATCTTCTGTCAAATGTACTTTTGCAAGACTAGTTTTTTCAGTCTCTTCAACTTTTGACGAAGTCAAATCATAGACTTGTTTCACCACACTTCGGTTGACAATTCCTTTTAAAGTCGAATCCTGTTTCTCTGTATAATAGAAAACCAGATTTTCCTTGTCTTCCAGATTTTCCTTAATATCCTGTGTCATGATTTCTTTTACAGATGAAATCACTTGCTCCCCTTGGAGAGGAAAATAGGCAATCACTTCGGCTTGTCCCTTACGAAAATGATCCTTCTGATTTCCCTCACTCAATTGATCATCTTTCTCTTTTTTGAGAGATTCAATCCTTTGTTCAAAACTTTGCTTTGTATATATTTTATACCCAATAATTGAACCAAGGACACAAATACTTACCGAAAAGATAGCTACCAGGGCTATTAAACCGATTCTCTTTTTATCGTGCTCAACACGATTTGCTCTACTTTTATCCATAAGACCATCATATCAAATTAAGACTATAATTTCAATGATTTTAAAGGAAATAGTATATTAAAAAGAGGGGAAGTCCCCCTCTTTAGATTTTATTTAACTGCTTCTTTCAAAGCATCTACCTTATCCAAGCGTTCCCATGGAAGGTCAATATCTGTACGTCCCATGTGACCGTAAGCTGCAGTTTGACGGTAAATTGGACGCTTCAGATCCAGCATTTGGATAATTCCTGCAGGACGAAGATCAAAGATTTGACGAGCTGCTTTTTCAAGCTTGCTTTCAGCTACTGTTCCTGTACCAAAGGTATCGATACGGACAGAAACAGGCTGGGCAACACCGATAGCGTAGGCCAATTGCACTTCTGCCTTCTTTGCAAGACCTGCTGCAACGATATTCTTTGCAATATAGCGAGCTGCATATGACGCAGAACGGTCAACCTTAGTCGCATCTTTACCAGAGAAAGCACCACCACCATGACGAGAGTAGCCACCATAAGTATCTACGATGATTTTACGACCAGTCAAACCTGAGTCCCCTTGCGGTCCACCGATTACAAAACGACCAGTAGGATTGATGAAGAATTTTGTTTGCTCATCCAAGTAAGAATCTGGAATAACCTCTTTGATAACCTTGTTAATGACATCATTGTGAATTTGCTCGTTGCTGACTTCTGGATCGTGCTGAGTTGAAATAACAACTGTGTCCACACGTACTGGACGGTCATTTTCATCATACTCAACCGTAACTTGTGATTTAGCATCTGGGCGAAGATAGCTAATTTCCCCAGACTTACGAAGTTCTGCCAAACGACGAACCAATTTATGACTGAGTGAGATTGGCAATGGCATGAGCTCTTCTGTTTCATCCACTGCAAAGCCAAACATGAGCCCTTGGTCTCCAGCACCAATTAAGTCCAGCGGATCTTGGTCTGCATTTCCACGAACCTCCAAGGCTTCGTTAACACCTTGGGCAATGTCAGGAGATTGTTCCACCAAAGATGGATGTACTCCTACAGTCTCAGCAGAAAATCCATATTCTGTATTGGTGTAACCAATCTCTGCAATGGTATCACGAACCACACGGTTGATATCCACATAGGCATTTGTAGATATTTCACCAAAAACATGGACAGAACCAGTATATACAGCTGTCTCAGCAGCAACGTGCGCCTCTGGATCCTTAGCTAAAATAGCATCCAAAATCGCATCTGAAATTTGGTCTGCAATCTTATCTGGATGCCCCTCAGATACAGATTCAGACGTGAATAATTTACGTTCTGACATAAAAATGTCCCCCCTTAAAAATAGTGTTATAGAGTTACAAAGTACTGATAGGTATTTTCATTTTCTAAGAGTTACGACGCGAAAGAAATAAAAACGATACTTTTTTATTTCTGAAGCTAGTAAGGCGCATAGGGTGACCGCCTTATAGCGGCAACCGTAGAATGACGAGCGACTACTTTGGAGCCGTCATTCTTTGCGAGTTACAAAGTACTGATAGGAAATTTCTTAGTGATGTAGACCTACCATCTTATCGGGACTATATAACTTTATCATTATACCATTTTTAAGCGCAATTTGCAGTCTTTAATGTAGTGTTTCTGTTTAGATAGTTCGTTCTCATAAATAAAAAAAGTTGGAGCTCAGCACTCCAACAATTGCCTTAAAATGTTTGGCGTTTTGCTTTACGCTCGGCACGGCCACGAGCGCGATTTTCAGCACGCTTGTTTTTGCGGCGTTTTTCATCAACCGCCCATTTAATTTTCTTCTTATAACCTGGTTTGACTTTTTTCTTTTTCTTTTTAACCAAACCAATCATTTCAATATCAAGCTTATCTTGTTTTTTCTCACGGTTGGCACGACGATCACGGTCATAGGTATCTTGGAATTCTCCATCTTTTAGCATCTTCGGAGTAAACTTGATTCCTAATTTCTCCAACTCACGGATATCCGAGTCATCGCTTGGTTGGTAAAGGGTAATGGCTGTACCTGGTAGGCCATTTCGTCCAGTACGACCAACACGGTGCACAAAGAAAGATAGGTCTTGTGGAATGGCATCATTGATGACATGACTGACACCTTCAATGTCAATCCCACGCGCTGCCAAATCTGTTGCGACAATATACTCAAAATCCAGATTTTTCACCTGGTTCATGATACGTTTGCGCTCACGAGGGGCAATACCCCCATGGATTTTTGCCACCTTCAAGCCTTGAGCAGTCAGATATGAATACAATTCATCAGCACGCGTTTTAGTGTTAACAAAAATCATTGCCAAATACGGTTGCATCAACTGAGTCAACTGGTAAATTTGAGCATTCTTATCTCGACCCTTGGTCGAAATCAACCAATTATCAATGGTATCAGAAATGACCGTTTTGGTCTTGATTTTCTCCATAACAGGATTAGATAAGTATTTTTTCAAGAATGGTTGCAGTTTTTGTGGAATAGTAGCTGAGAAGACCATGAATTGTAGGTCTTTTGGAAGGCTTCCAGCAATCTTATCAACAGTTGCCAAGAATCCCATATCCAAGGTCATGTCTGCTTCATCGACCACAAAGGTCTTAGCCTTGTGAATAGCTAGGTCACCAGACTTAACTAAGTCATAAATACGACCTGGCGTACCGATAACAATATGAGGCTGGTTACTTGCCAATTTGTCAATCTGGCGAGCCTTATCTGTCCCTCCCACATAATTAACCACACGAACTTCTACTTCTGAGTGAGTAGCAATCTGACGGGCTGCTTTGTAAATTTGAGTAGCTAATTCACGGCTCGGTGCAGTAATGACTGCTTGAACACTATCGCTGGCTTCATCTAATTGCTGGAAAATCGGCAATAGAAAAGTGTGAGTCTTACCCGAACCTGTTTTTGATTCACCGACTAGGTCACGACCTGCCAAAACAATAGGAATCAACTTGTCTTGCACCTCTGTTGGAGTTGTAAATTTCAACTCCTCCAAGGCTTCTCTAATATAGTTTTTAAATTGAAATTTCGTAAATGACATAATATCCTCGATTCTATCTATCTTATCAATTATACCACATTTTATTCCATTTCAGTAGTCTCACTTATTTAGGCTATTTCGAGTAGCTTTTCTAGTCAGAAAAAGGCTAGAACTTCGTGATTCCAACCTCTTTTCAGTTATTATTTCCAGTTTAAAATAGCATTCAAGCCATAGTGATCACTAACTTGTGGACTCTTGTTACCATCAAATACGACATGTAATTTTTCCACCTCTAACTCTTTGGTAGTAAAAACATAGTCGATTCGAAGGGGTTCTGTGTTCCCCTTCCAGCCATCAATTTCTGGTGGAACAGTATAGCTACCGCTTTTCTCTTGAGCAACTTCAAATGCGTCTTGTAAGCCTAATGGACTAGATAAAATAGCTTGGTAACCTTCCTGACCAGCTGGGTTGTTGAAATCTCCAGCTAGTAAAAGTGGCTTGTTCAATTCTTTCAAGACAGCCTCAAATCGTGCCCATTCTTCTTGGAAACCTTTATCCCACCAAGAAAGGTGGACACTTGCAACTGCAAGCTCCTTACCATCAACTACAGTTTCAGCCAGGGCGACACGGCGAGTATGATAGTCTGTTGGATCATCCACATCTGAAACCAAAATTTCTCTTGCTTCAATAGGTGTTTTAGACAAGATAGCCACACCTTCATGGTAGCGGTCATAACCAATATGGTTATAGGCCCAAGTCCAATAGTAATTTTTTCCTTGCTCTAACAACTTTTCAACCAAGAGTCTAACATAGTGGTCTTGATGAATCGGCTCAGCAGCTGGCAAAGCTTGATAGAGATCATTAACCTCCACCTCTGGCGAGGTGATCTCCTGATTGATTTCTTGGAAACAAATCAAATCATAGTCTTTATCAAGAATATCTTCAAGCAAGAGCTGGAATTTTTCCTCAGCTTTTTTTTCCATCCAGCTATGAGTATTGAGTGTTAAAAATTTCATGCTTTTCTCCCAAAACAAGAGGTTGGAAAACAGCTTCCAACCTCAAGTGTATTACAATTCTACTTTAGCAACTGCTGTTTTAGCTGCAAGAGAACCTGTTTGTTCTAATTTAACTGATTTAATAGCTTCAGCATTTGTGAAGACAACTACTGTAGAAGTTTCACGACCTGCTGCACGGATAGCATCCAAGTCAGCTGTGACAAGAAGATCACCTGCTGCAACTTTTTGTCCTTCAGCTACATGAACAGTAAATGGTTTTCCTTCAAGACTTACTGTGTCCAAACCAATGTGAACAAGTACTTCAAGACCTGCTTCAGTCACAAGACCAAGAGCATGTTTTGTAGGGAAGATGCTTGATACAGTACCTGAAACTGGAGATACAATGTTTCCATTTGCAGGTTCTACAGCAAATCCGTCACCCATCATTTTTTGAGCAAACACTGGATCTTTTACTTGTTCCAGAGCAACAACTTGACCGTCTGCTACTGAGTAAACTTCCTCTGTTACACCTTTGTAGTGTACAGTGTTTTGTTGCGCTTCTGTCATTTGACTTGGAAGAGTTTCAGGAATGATTTCACCTGAATCAAGGATATCTTGGATATCAGATTTCAATACGTCTGCTTTGGGACCGTAGATAGCTTGAACTCCTTGTCCTTTCATGACAAGACCCATAGCTCCTTCTGCTTTCCATTGTTCTGCATCACCGACTTTGTCAGCATCTTTTACAGTTACACGAAGACGAGTCATACATGCATCAACATCAACGATGTTTGCACGTCCACCAAGAAGGTTAATAATGTTTACAGCTTGAGAGCCTGCTGCAACTTTCACTTCGCTACTAGCTTCTTCTGAACCTTCAGCAGTTTCGTAATTTCCGTTACGTCCTGGAGTTGCGTAGTTGAATTTTTGAATCATGAAGTTTGCGATAAAGTACATGATTACGGCAAAGAGAACAGTTACCCAGATAAAGTTAACGATATCCATACCAATACCAGCATTAATTGCTAGTGGTGTACGAGTCAAGAATTCAATTGAACCGAATGAGTGGACACGTAGGTTTACTACGTCAGCCATAGCGAAGGCAGCACCTTGAACAAGTGAGTAAACAAGATACATAGGTGTTGCTACAAACATGAACATGTATTCGATTGGTTCAGTAACCCCTGTCAAGAATGTTGCAAGAGCTGTCGCAATCATCATACCTTTATATTGATGTTTCTTATCAGCATCGACATTACGGTAGATAGCAACGATCATACCCATCAAGATACCGAATGAACCGATCATTTGTCCAACTTTGAAACGAGCTGGGTGAACAGTATCTAACAATTGTTGGTAGTGACTTGCATCTGTACCTTTAAGGTTAACAAGGTCTGTTACCCATGCAAGCCATAGTGGGTCTTGACCAAATACTTGAGTACCTTTAGCTGCACCAGTTAAAATGTCATAAGTACCACCAAGAGCTGTGTAGTTCATTGGGATAGTCAACATATGGTGAAGACCAAATGGCAAGAGCAAACGTTCCAAAGTACCATACAAGAATGGTGCAAGGATTGGAGCAGTTTCTTGTGAGTTGGCAATCCAGATACCAAAGCTATTGATACCTGTTTGAACTACTGGCCAGAAAGCTGAAAGTACGATTGCAGCGATTGCTGAACGAAGAATAACTACAAATGGTACGAAACGTTTCCCGTTGAAGAATGAAAGTGCATCAGGAAGTTTACGGAAGTTGTAGTATTTATTGTAAGCAGTTGCCCCTACAAAACCTGAGATAATCCCTACAAACACACCCATGTTCAATGCTGGAGCTTCAAGAACACTAATGAAGTAATCAGCAACTTTGATTGAACCACCAAAGAGAGTTGTGACCATAGCATCTGGATTTTTCAACATATCTCCTGATACACCAAAGATTGTACCAGTGATACGGTTAATCAAGATGAAGGCAAGACCAGCGGCGAAAGCACCACCAGCACGTTCTTTAGCCCAGCTTCCTCCAATTGCTAGGGCAAACAAAATGTGAAGGTTACCGATAACCCCCCAACCAATTTGCTCAAGAATTCCACCTGTAACTACAAGTGGTGCAAAAGTTGGGTTAATCATTACGATAGACTTACCGATTGAAATCATCAAACCAGCAGCCGGCATAACCGCGATAACCACCATCAAAGCCTTACCGAATTTTTGCCAAAACTCGAAAGACAAGACATTTTTGAATGTATCTTTCATCATTCAAATCTCCTTTATTTTTATTTAGGCAAACGTTTTACGAAAACGTTTGCACTTTCTATAATTTAATTATACCACTTTAATTTTTTTTGTAAAGGCTTTTATAAAAAAAAGTAGACTTTTTTCTAAAATTTTTGTAGTAAAAAAGGAGATATTAAAATCTCCTCAAATATACTTCTATTTTATTTTAGATTTTCAGGAATCGGCGCATTGAAATTCCTGATCCGATTGAACCGATAAAAATTCCAATCACAAATAATAGAGCAATCATCAGTGGACTGAATACTTCTGGTGATATCATTGAAAGGTTCTGACCAACCAATGACTTATTAACCGATTGGTAAACCATTTTATAGACAATAAATACCAGAACTGATGGAAGTGTTGCTCCAAGCAAACCAATGAAGGCACCTTCAAGCAAGAAAGGTCCGCGGATATAGCCATTCTTAGCACCTACTAAACGCATGATTTGAATTTCACGGCTTCGTGAAATAATGGTGATACGTATAGTATTAGAAATCAAGAACACCGCAATGAAAATCAATAATCCAGCGATAACTAGTCCCCAGACACGAATAAATGAGGCTAACTTAAACAAGCGTTCTGTATTAGCACCACCATCTTGAACTTCTGATACACCTTCGATTTTTTTAGCTTCTTCTGCTACTGTCTTTACATCACTGGGTGTATTTGTATCAACGATATATGCATCATAAAGAGGATTGGCATCGCCTTCAAAGATTTTCCAGTTGTCCCCCATTGTTTCTGTCAACTTTTCATATTGTTCTTCTTTACTTGAAAACGTAACACTTTTAACGGTTGACATACCTTTCAAAGCATCATATACCTTATGGTAGTCGTTATTTGTAACAGTTTGACCTTCTTTTTCAATGGTCTCACTATTATCAGCTACGTCCTTACGAATGTATACCATTACTCGGACATTATTTTCGATATCTGTAGCTAGTTTAGCCGTATTAAAGATAACAGATGCAAATATTGCAACCAAGGTCAAAGTAATCATAACTGAACTAACAGCAGCTACTGTCATCCAGCCATTTCGTTTCAAACTTTTTAACGATTCAAATAAATGACGAAAAAATCTACTAATCATCGTATCCATATTCTCCTTTAGCTTCGTCACGAACGACACGGCCATTTTCAATGGCAATGACACGGTGGCGCAAGGTATTTACAATCTGACTGTTGTGGGTAGCCATCAAGACAGTTGTACCTTGGAGATTGATGCGTTCCAGCAAGTTCATAATTTCCCATGAATTATCTGGGTCCAAGTTTCCTGTTGGTTCGTCCGCAATCAATACTTTTGGATTGTTTACAATGGCACGTGCAATTGCAATCCGTTGCTGTTCTCCCCCTGAAAGTTCATTTGGGAAAGAACGAACCTTATGCTTCAATCCAACCAAGTCTAAGACTTCCATAACACGTTTTTTAATATTACGGCGACTTTCTCCAATTACCTCCATTGCATAAGCAATATTTTCATAAACGGTTTTCTTTGGTAACAGTTTATAATCCTGGAAGACAACCCCAACACTACGACGTAGGAGAGGGACATCTTTCTTTTTAATTTTAACCAGATTAAAACCAGCAACAGATAAGCTTCCTTTTTCGATTTTTACTTCGCGATACAAAGAACGAATAAAGGTTGATTTCCCAGCTCCTGAAGGTCCTACGATGTAAACAAATTCCCCTGGTTGAACGCTTACCGAAACACCACGTAGGGCAGTCGTTCCGTTGTCGTATTTTTTGACAACATCTCTCATTTCAATAATTGACATGTGAGTTCCTTTCTATCTTAGCTGATTCTCCACTTGAGATAGGCATCAATAAAACCATCTAGGTCTCCATCCATAACCTTATCTACTTGTGCAACTTCAAAGCTAGTTCGATGGTCTTTTACCATAGTATATGGCGTGAAAACATAAGAACGGATTTGGCTTCCCCATGTGATTTCCTTTTTCTCACCCTTGAGGGAATCAACTTCCGCTGCTTTCTTTTCTTGCTCCATTTGATAGAGCTTAGCCTGCAACATCTTCATGGCACGATCTCTATTTCCATACTGGGTACGATCTACCGTTGACTGAACAACAGTTCCCGTAGGAATGTGTGTCAAACGCACTCCAGTTGAAACCTTATTGACGTTTTGTCCACCAGCACCACCTGAACGGAAGGTATCCATCTTGATATCATCTTCACGGATTTCCACTTCAATGGTATCATCCAATTCTGGCATTACTTCCACCGATGTGAAAGAGGTGTGGCGACGTTTGGCAGAGTCAAATGGCGAGATTCGCACCAAACGGTGCACACCCATTTCTGACTTGAGAAGACCATAGGCATTGGGTCCTTCAAATGATAGGGTTACTGACTTAATACCAGCTTCATCTCCTGCTTGGTAATCCAATACTTCCACTTTAAAGCCTTTAGCATTTCCATAGCGAGTGTACATACGAAGCAACATATCACCCCAGTCCTGAGCCTCAGTACCACCGGATCCTGGATGGATTTCCAAAATCGCATTATTATGGTCATAAGGTTCTGACAAGAGAAGGGTCATCTCGTAACTGGTCATCATCTTATCAAGTTCGGATAACTGTTCAACCAATTCTTCATACACCGACTCATCTTCAGCTAAAAAGTCTAATAAAATTTCAACTTCATCCTGCAACTCTTCCATTTTGTGGAAGGTGTTGTAGGTGTTTTTTAATTCATTTAATTCTTGCGACGTTTTTTGGGCCGCTATATTATCGTTCCAAAAATCAGGTTCTGTCATCTTGTTTTCCAAGATGGCAATCTCTTCCTCTAAACCTTCGAGGTCAAAGAGACCCCCTGAAAGAAGCTAATTTTTCACGATTTGCGTCAATTTTCTGACGAATTACTGAAATGTCCATAAATACTCCTTTTTTACATTATTTCATTATAGCATATTTTATCATTTCTTTCCATCTTTTGCACTAATCCCTTATTACACGTAAAAAGAAGCCTTTCGGCTTCCTTTCTTACAAGACTTTTGCTGAGGTACGAGTGATTTCTTCTACCTGAATATTCTCTGATTCAAATTTTTCTTTCAAGGCTGGTAAATCAATTGATCCATCGATTTGAACTTCGATAATCACCTTACCATCTTTACGCGGAATATTGACTGTATGCGAGATATTCAAATTTTCTTCTACAATCAAAGAAACAATCTTTCCAAGAACGCCAACTTCGTTTTCTGTAACAAAGCGTACACGAATCCCTTCTTCGCCATAACCAGCAATTTCAAGAAAGGCTTGGAAAACGTCACGGTCCGTAATAACCCCATAGACTTGATGATTATCTACGACAGGAAGAATACCAATCTTGTTTTTCAACATCAAATAAGTTGCATCCTCTAGACTCGCATAGCCTGAAACAGTGACAACATCGCGAATCATCACATCTTTTACTTTTGTCTTATTTAGAAGATAATTCATCTCATAGATAGAAAGACTGGTTGCTTTTGATGGACTAGCTTGGGCAATGGTTCCTTCAGTTACCAAACCAACTAATTGATCATTTTCGATAACAGGCAAGCGGTGCAACCCTTGCTCTCTCATCAAATCTGCTGCATGAGATACTGTTGTATCTGGACTAATATATACTACCTTGCGGGTCATAAAATCTTTAACTGCCATGAGACTTCTCCTTTTCTATTCTCATCCCTATTATACAATCTTTTTGTAAATCAATCAAACGCTTACATTTCTTTTTCAAAATTCAGAAAAGTATGAATAAGCTAGCAAAAAGAGCTCTGAAATCGAGCTCTGTGAATGAAGATAGGAAACGTTTCATTCGATTTTTTCAATTATTAGAAATTCATCTTTCAGTGTAGATGTAGATTTGTTTGCAATCTAAATATGTCAACTAAAATAATCTACTGGAAATGATGATTACTTCGTAATTTTCATCTGCCGACTAAAACAATCCACTGGATAAGATAATTGCTTCGCAATCTCTATTCACCGACTAAAAAGGTCCCCCGGACCTTTTTAGCCACCTAGATATGCTTTTCTGACTTCTTCTGATGAGGCGAGTTCTTTTCCTGTTCCTGATAGAACGATTTTTCCTGTTTCCAGTACGTATCCTCGGTCAGAGATTGCAAGTGCTTTATTGGCATTTTGTTCAATCAAGAGGACGGTTGTTCCTTGTTTCTGGATGTCTTGAATGATATCAAAAATTTCTTGGATAAAGATTGGGGCAAGTCCCATTGATGGTTCATCTAAAAGAAGAAGTTTTGGTGTTGACATAAGAGCGCGTCCCATGGCAAGCATTTGTTGTTCCCCCCCTGAAAGAGTAGCTGCATCTTGGTTCTTGCGTTCTTCAAGACGTGGGAAGCGTGAGAAAACTTTCTTCAAGTTAGCTTGATTTTCTTCACGATTTTTCTTTAAGAAAGCTCCCATTTCTAGATTTTCCATAACAGTCAAGCCAGGGAAGACGTGGCGTCCTTCTGGAACTTGTGAAAGACCACCTGCCACGATTTTTTGAGCTGGCATTTTTTGGATTTCTTGACCTAAAAATTCAATCTTTCCTGAACTCGGTCTAACCAAACCAGACAAGGTACGGAGAATGGTTGTCTTACCTGCACCATTGGCACCGATAAGGGAAACGACTTCTCCTTCATTCACTTCAAAGCTTACATCACGGACTGCTTGGATCATACCGTAATGCACAGAAAGATTATCAACTTTTAACATAGACATTAGGCTTCACCTCCTAGATAAGCTTCGATAACGCGTTTATTGGTCTTAATTTCGTCTGGAGTTCCCTGAGCAATCAAACGACCATATTCAAGTACGTAGATACGTTCTGTTACTTCCATGACCAGATTCATATCGTGTTCAATCAGCATGATCGTAATCTTAAATTCATCTTTGATACGACGAATTAACTCAGTCAATTCTGCTGTTTCCTGTGGATTCATACCTGCTGCTGGTTCATCTAAAAAGAGAATTTTAGGTTCCGTAGCAAGGGCACGAACAATTTCCAAACGACGTTGTTGTCCGTAGGCAAGATTTTTAGCAAGAGTTTCTGCATCACCATCTAAATCAAAGATTTTAAGCAATTCCAAAGCTTTAGCTTTTAATTCTTTTTCACTCTTGTAAAAAGCTGGTAAGCGCAAAAAACTAGCAAAAACATGTTGTTTGTGATGATTGCCAAAAGCAATCAAAACATTGTCCAAAACTGTTAAATCTTTAAAGAGACGGATATTTTGGAATGTACGTCCAAGTCCCAAAGAAGCAATCTTATATGGTGACTTTCCATTCAAAAGATGACCATCTAGTGTTACTGTTCCCTCGCTTGGTTCATAAACACCCGTCAAGAGGTTGAAAAGGGTAGTTTTCCCAGCTCCATTTGGACCGATTAGTCCAACCAGTTCCCCTTCGTTCAATTCAAGAGTCACATCTCCAACAGCTGTTAGACCGCCAAAATGTTTGGTTAACTGTTTTACTTCAAGTAATGCCATTAGTTTTGTTCCTCCTTCTTAGATTTTTTAAAGAAACGTGATAGGCTCAATTCCCATGTTCCAAGGAGTCCACCTGGTCTGAAAATCATTACCAATACCAAGGCCAAAGCATAAATAATCATACGCACGCTAGCAACATCTTGGAGGAGCATATTCAAAATTCCAAGGACAATAGCTGAAACGATTGCACCTGTAATGGAACCAAGTCCACCAAATACAACAATAATTAAAACGTTGATTGAGTTGATGAATGTGTAATCTTTCGGTACAACTGAACCGATAAATCCTGCCTGAAGTGACCCTGCAATACTTGCAGTAATGGCACCGAAGACAAAGGCGATGATTTTAATTTTAGTCGTATTAACCCCAACTGACTCAGCAGCGATTTCATCCTCACGAACAGAGAGGGTTGAACGACCAATTGGACTACGCAAGAAGTTCAAGGTTGCAATAGTTGTAATCACGACAAAGAAGTAAACCATTTGCCAAGTTGTAAAGTTAGGAATTCCCAAGATACCTGCCGCACCATTTGTAAGGCTTCCACCATTGATGATAAAGATACGGATAATTTCAGAAACACCTAGAGTCGCTACCGCAAGATAGTCCCCCTTCAAGCGCAAGGTTGGAATTCCGACAAGCAAGGCAACTGCTCCTGAAAGCAAAGCACCTATCAGCATAGCTCCAAAGAAAGCACCGTAGGTTGGTGATTTAGAACCAATAATAGCTGCTGCATAGGCACCAATCGCCATGAAACCAGCATGCCCAAGTGAAAATTGTCCTGAAAAACCAACGATTAAGTTAAGACCAACTGCCAGAATAATATTAATTCCGATTTGTTGTAAAATCTGTACATAGAATAGATTGAGTACTCCGACTGAAACCAGTACACTAATCAAGCCATAGCCAGCTAACAAAAGGAGTAAC
Organism: Streptococcus mitis; assembly: GCA_946190205.1. Lineage (GTDB taxonomy): Bacteria > Bacillota > Bacilli > Lactobacillales > Streptococcaceae > Streptococcus > Streptococcus mitis_DI. The sequence goes on from CAMHZO010000002.1 coordinate 108,612, forward strand.
CATAGAATATTAACTTTTAAATTTTCTTTCATCGTTTACACCTTCTCTTTCACATTTTTACCAAGAATACCTGCTGGGCGGACAATCAAGATCAACAACAAGATTCCATAAACAATGGCATCACGGAAGTCTGACATCCCAAAGGCTGTCGCAAAGGTTTCTAATAGACCAATCACAAAGCCACCAAGAGCCGCACCAGGAATAATTCCAATACCACCAAGTACCGCGGCAACGAAAGATTTAAGACCTGGAGTAACCCCCATCAAAGGCTCAAGAGAGTTATAATAAAGGGCAATCAGAACACCAGCCGCACCCGCAAGAGCTGACCCCAAAGCGAAGGTAAAGCTGATAGTACGGTTTACATTGATCCCCATCAATTGCGCTGCATCGCTATCTACGGATACTGCACGCATGGCTTTCCCCATCTTAGTCTTTTGGACAATGACTTGTAACAAAATCATCAAAATCAAGGAAATGGCCAAAATCATTAACTGCACGTTTGTTAGGCTAACTGGTCCCAAATCATAGCGAACTGTTTGAATCGCTTGAGGGAAGGCACGGGTATTAGCACCAACCAGATAGACCATCCCATATTCCAATAGGAAAGAAACCCCAATAGCTGTAATCAAAACAGCAATACGAGTAGAGTGACGCAAAGGTCGGTAAGCAAGGAACTCAATCACGACACCAAGAATGGCTGTCGCTAACATAGCTACAATAAGAGCTACAAAGAAATTCATTTGGAAAGAATTAATCAAGAAATAACCGATAAAGGCTCCCATCATATAAATATCACCGTGGGCGAAGTTGATGAGCTTGATAATTCCGTAAACCATGGTATATCCTAGGGCTAACAGCGCATAAACACTACCTAGAATCAAACCATTTACTAGTTGTTGGAGCATAAGATTCACTCTTTCTATTTATAATTTTGAGGGTTTCCCCTCACTTTTTGATAGGTTCTTAAACACCGAAACAGGGAGTGAGTCAGAGGCTCATTCCCTATTTCAACATTTTTCTATTATGGTTTTACAACTTCTGCTGCTTCAACCTTACCATTGTTCATGGTCATCATGTAAGCAGTTTTGACTGTGTTGTGGTCTGCATCGAAGCTTGTTTGACCAGTTACACCTTCAAAATCTTTTGTTTTAGCAAGGTTATCCTTGATTTCACCTGAGTTTTTAGCACCTTTTGCTGCGTTTGCTACAAGGTGAACTGAGTCATAAGCCAAGGCTGCAAATGTTGAAGGCTCTTCGTTGTACTTAGCACGGTAAGCATCAAGGAAAGCTTTTGCTTTAGCTGAAACTTCTACAGTAGTTGAGAAGCCTGAGATAAAGTAGATGTTTGATGCTTTTTCAGCAGTTGCTTGTTGTACAAACTCTTCACCGTTGAATCCATCACCACCAACGATTGGTTTATCAATTCCCATACCACGCGCTTGGTTTACAATTTTACCAGCTTCAGTGTAGTAACCAGGGACGATGATAGCATCAAAGTCTTTCCCTTTCATTTTTGTAAGGGCTGCTTGAAAGTCTGTGTCACCTGCTACGAAAGTTTCATCTGCAACGATTTCACCTTTGTAAGCTTCACGGAAGGCTTTAGCAATACCTTTAGCATAGTCGCTGGCATTGTCAGTGTAAAGAACAACTTTCTTAGCGTTTAATTTTTCAGTAACATAGTTTGAGATAATTTTTCCTTGGAAGCTATCTTGGAATGTTCCGATAAAGAGGTAATCTTGACCTTTAGTCAATCCATCTTGAGTCGCACTTGGCGAAATCAATGGAACACCTGCTTTTGTAGCGTTAGCTACAGCAGCTGCAGTTGCACCAGATGTCGCAGGTCCTACGATTGCTGATACCTTAGATTGGGTTACTAGGTTAGTTGTTACTGAAGCCGCCTCAGCAGTTTCAGATTTATTATCTTTATCAACTACTTCGATTTGTTTTCCGTCGATACCACCTGCTGCATTGATTTCATCAACGGCAAGTTGGGCACCTTTTTGTTCAGATGTTCCGTAGGCAGCTACGGCACCAGTTTCTTCGAAGTTAAATCCAATTTTGATTGTCTTTTCCTCTACTGAGTTACCAGCAGCGTTTGACGCTCCAGACTTCACTTCTCCACAGGCTGCAAGAAGTGCTACACTTGCAAGCGCCACAAACGATAGGGCAAATTTTTTCTTCATCTTTTTTTGTCTCCTTATTTCTTAAATAAATAGCATGTTAAGAATATACCGAATTATCAGAAAATTGTCAACACTTTTCTTGAACTTTTTCGATGATAACGTTTTCCTCTCGATGAAGATTGCCCACAAAGGGTGTTTCCAGCTCTTGGATATGACAAACCCTGACTTTTTTTATAAACTTTTCCTTGCCCAAGCGCCCGACCAATTGCTCCATTTCTTGAGTTGGAACATAGAGTTGTAAGTAACGATGTTTCTTGGAATGATAGGTAATATCTCCATAATCCTGCAATTTTTTGGCATCACGATTATAGTAAAGATAGATAATCAAGCCAGATCGATTGACTTTTTCAAACATGATAAATCCTCTTTCTAAGAAATCTCTCCCTATTATACCAAAAAAAGCAAACCCAGTCGAGTTTGCCTTCTTTGATCATTAATTCAATGAATTGTTGGCCATGATTTCATCAATAAAGCCATATTCAAGTGTTTCTTGGGCACTCATCCAGTTATCGCGTTCTGCATCTGCGTGAACTTTTTCGATTGACTGACCTGAATTTTCAGCCAAGATTTTTTCCAAGGTATTACGAGTTTTAAGCAAGTGTTCTGCAGCGATCGCCATATCGGTTTGCTGAGTACCTCCACCTGTACCACCCATTGGTTGGTGGATCATATACTCTGCATTTGGAAGCATGAAACGTTTGCCTTTTGCTCCACTTGATGCAATGACCGTCCCCATAGATGCTGCCATTCCCATAACAATGGTTTGGACATCTGCCTTGATAAAGTTCATGGTATCAACGATTGCCAAACCAGCTGAAACGGAACCACCAGGTGTATTGACATAAAGGTAAATATCCTTTGTACTATCTTGGGCATCCAAGAAAAGCAACTGGGCAATAACAGAGTTGGCCATATTGTCTTCAACTGGACCTGTCAGCATAATGATGCGGTCTTTGAGAAGACGTGAGTAAATATCGTAGGAACGTTCCCCACGGCTTGTTTGTTCAATAACTACAGGAATCATTCATTTCTCCTTTTGAGTTTTAATTTTGTTGGTCAAATGACTGAAGATAAGACTATTATAATATCTTGGTCAAAAAAGGTCAAATTTTTGCTCTGTTTTCATTAGACAGAAACAAAAATTCAACCTCCTTTCGTGACTGGAAATCCTTTTCCAAGTCAATCTCTTTTTTATTTTATTTTGTACCGAACAAGCGGTCTCCAGCATCTCCAAGACCTGGAACGATATAACCGTGTTCATTCAAGCGTTCATCCAAGGCTGCTGTAAAGATTTCTACATCTGGATGAGCTTCTTGAAGGGCTTTTACACCTTCTGGTGCTGATACAAGGCAGACAAATTTGATATTTGATGCGCCACGTTTTTTAAGAGAATCAACAGCCAAGATTGCTGAGCCACCTGTTGCCAACATTGGGTCTACCACAAAAATTTGACGTTGGTCAATGTCCTCAGGCAATTTTACCAAGTATTCAACTGGTTGAAGCGTTTCTTCATCACGGTACATACCGATGTGACCAACCTTAGCAGCTGGAACCAAGCTCAAGAGACCATCAACCATCCCGATACCTGCACGCAAGATTGGAACGATGGCCAATTTCTTACCTGCCAATTGTTTTTGAACTGTTTTTGTGATTGGTGTTTCGATTTCCACATCTTCTAGTGGAAGATCACGAAGTACTTCATACCCCATCAACATTGCAATCTCATCTACTAGCTCACGGAAAGCTTTTGTAGAAGTATCTGTACGACGCAAGATTGACAATTTGTGTTGAATCAGTGGATGATTAATAACTTCAATTTTTCCCATTTTTGGAATTCCTTCTTTCAATTTATTCTTCTTATTATACCAAAAAACGGTTTAAAAATCTTTCCAAACTATTTATTTTTGATAATTTTTACATTAAATCTGCCTCTTTAAGAGCTGCCTGTACTGTCTCAAGTGGTAGATGGGTCAATTCTGTTCCTTTTTCTTGATAAAGGTATTGGGCGTAGTCGTCCATTCTGTACTGGTTGATATAAACCACGCGCTTGCAGCCGACCTGCAATAATTGTTTGGTACAATTCAGACAAGGAAAATGGGTTACATAGGCTGTGAAACCTTTAGGAACACCACGTTCTGCACCTTGAAGGATAGCATTGACCTCAGCGTGAAGGGTGCGAACACAGTGTCCTTCAATGACTAGACATTCGTGGTCAATACAATGCTCGGTTCCTGACACTGAACCATTGTAACCAGTTGAAATTACCTTATTATCCTTAACCAGAATCGCGCCCACTTTGGCACGTTTACAAGTGGAACGATTGGCAATTAGTAATGCTTGGGCTGCAAAATACTCATCCCAGGCCAGTCTTTTTTCAGTCATATCTCTTCTCCTTTTTCTCTATTTTTTAAAAAATGGTAACCGTAAATCTGCAATCTTTTCAGCAGGTACCTTCATGCCATCCTTGATCCATTTTAAAAGGACTGAGACGATGGCTGAACTCCAGAAGGAATGAAGATAAGAGCTGACACCTTTTGATTTTCCATGGTATTTTTCCAGAAACTCCTGCATGGCTTGGACAAAGATTTTTTCCAGATGGTAATCTAAGGCAAGTTGAATCACTCTGGCTTCCTTTCTTGCTTCTCGGAAAAGGTGAACCCAGACCAGATAAAGGTCTGTCTTTAAATCATAATGATGCAACTGTTCCATAATGTTGTGGACAGTTCGTTTAAAGACGCTTTCTAAAATCTCCTCTTTGGAATCATAATTACGGTAAAAGGCTGCACGAGAAACGCCTGCACGTTTGACCAATTCAGAAATACTAATCTTGGTCAAGTCCTTTTTTTCCAAGAGCTGCAAGAGGGCTGTTTCGATGGCTTCTCTAGTTAATAAATTGGATTCTTGGTTTGATTTTCTGAGATTTTCAAGAGACTTTTCAGAGATTCTACGTTCAGACATAACATTTTCTTTCTACTTGTCACAACAGACGGATGAGGCTTTTGTTTCAAGGGCTTTCATGATATAATTGTAAAAAAAGACAGAACCTTTGTCAATGTATAACTGACAAAGATGGAGAATTTCTATGACTTGGAAGATTATTGCTGACTCTGGTTGTGATTATCGTCAGCTGGAAGCACCAGCTATTGACACGACCTTTGTAAGTGTCCCCTTAACCATTCAAGTAGCTGATCAGGTCTTTGTTGATGATGCCAGTCTTGACATTGACCAAATGATGGAAACCATGTATGCAACTGCAGAAGCTTCAAAATCAGCTTGTCCAAGCCCAGATGATTATTTGCGAGCATTTGAAGGAGCCAAAAACATTTTCCTAGTAACCATCACTGGTACTCTTTCTGGCAGCCACAATAGTGCTCAACTAGCAAAGAATATTTATCTGGAAGACCATCCTAACACTAAGATTCATGTGATTGATAGTTTGTCTGCTGGTGGTGAGGTTGACCTACTCGTAGAAAAATTGAATGACTTGATTGACCAGGGCTTATCTTTTGAAGAAGTGGTTGAAGCTATCACTGCCTATCAAGAAAAAACCAAGTTGCTCTTTGTCCTAGCCAAAGTCGATAACTTGGTGAAAAACGGCCGTTTGAGTAAGCTTATCGGTACGGTCGTTGGCCTTCTCAACATCCGTATGGTCGGAGAAGCTAGTGAAACTGGAACCCTTGAATTGCTACAAAAAGCACGAGGACCAAAGAAATCAGTTCAAGCTGCCTATGATGAGTTAGTAAAAGCAGGATATGCTGGTGGCCGTATTGTCATGGCCCAACGCAATAACGAGAAATGTTGCCAACAGCTTTCAGACCGAATACGTGAAACCTTCCCACAAGCGGATATTAAAATTCTCCCAACCTCTGGTCTCTGCAGTTTCTATGCGGAAGATGGCGGTTTACTGATGGGATATGAAATTGATTAATTGCATTCTTGACGAGAGGTGACCATCATCTCTTGTTTTTTTGTGGTACAATAGAGCTATGAAACATTTTGATACTATTGTCATCGGTGGGGGACCTGCTGGTATGATGGCTACGATTTCCAGTAGCTTTCATGGACAGAAAACCCTCCTCATCGAAAAAAATCGGAAACTTGGAAAAAAATTAGCTGGGACTGGTGGTGGACGTTGCAATGTGACCAACAATGGTAGCTTGGACGACCTACTAGCTGGAATCCCTGGAAACGGGCGCTTTCTCTACAGTGTCTTCTCCCAATTTGATAACCATGATATCATTAACTTTTTTACGGAAAATGGGGTTAAACTTAAGGTCGAGGACCACGGGCGCGTCTTTCCTGCCAGTGACAAGTCTCGGACTATTATCGAAGCCTTGGAAAAGAAAATCACTGAGCTAGGTGGTCAAGTTGCTACTCAAACTGAGATTGTTTCGGTTAAAAAGGTGGATGACCAGTTTGTTCTTAAGTCAGCGGATCAAACCTTTACTTGTGATAAACTGATTGTCACAACTGGTGGGAAATCCTATCCTTCTACTGGTTCGACTGGTTTTGGACACGAGATTGCCCGTCATTTTAAACACACCATTACCGAACTTGAGGCTGCTGAAAGTCCATTGTTGACTGATTTTCCACACAAGGCCTTACAAGGGATTTCTCTGGATAATGTGATCCTAAGCTATGGTAAGCATGTCATCACTCATGATTTGCTCTTTACCCACTTTGGTTTGTCAGGCCCTGCTGCCCTGCGTATGTCTAGTTTTGTCAAGGGTGGGGAGGTTCTCTCACTGGATGTTTTGCCTCAACTTTCTGAGAAGGGCTTGGCTACATTTCTAGAAGAAAATCGGGAAAAATCCTTGAAAAATGCTTTAAGAACCTTGTTGCCAGAACGTTTGGCAGAATTTTTTGCGCAAGGCTATCCTGACAAAGTCAAACAACTGACTGAAAAGGAACGAGAACAACTTCTCCAGTCCATCAAGGGACTTAAAATCCCTGTGACTGGTAAAATGTCGTTAGCTAAATCCTTTGTTACCAAAGGGGGCGTCAGTCTCAAGGAAATCAATCCCAAAACTCTAGAAAGTAAGCTGGTACCTGGACTTCACTTTGCTGGTGAAGTAATGGATATCAATGCCCATACAGGTGGCTTTAACATCACTTCTGCCCTCTGTACTGGCTGGGTGGCAGGATCAAACCCAATCTAAATATACATTACTAAACGGAACAATCCGCCCCAAAAGAAAGGAACTACTTTGGAACATATTATCTTGCTAAGGGGAGTGACTCCTAATGGAAAAAATGCTATCCCTAAAATGTCTTATCTAGTAGATATCTTGACAGAAGCTGGTTTTCAACAAGTTCGAACTTATATTCAAAGTGGAAATATTATTCTTGAAAGTAACTTAGCTCTCGAAGAAATACGAGAACAGGTTCATACTCTAATAAAGGAAAAGATTGGAGCCGATCTCAAAATAATCATTAAGAATAAGGATATTTTTAAAAACATTGTCCAAGAAAATCCGTTTGGAGAACACTATCTTTATGACCGTATACACGTGATTTTTTATCAAGAATCTATTAAAAGTCTCCCTTTGGAAAAATTGAAAATCGATTACGGTGAAGAAGAAATTTGTATCGGTAACCATTGTCTTTACCTCTATCTCCCTAGAACTGCAAAACAAAAGAAACTCCATACCAACTATCTTGAAAAGCTTTTTAATGTAGATTTGACAATGCGAAAACTAAATGTAGTAGAAAAATTATTAAGCAAGTAGTACTTGAATTTAGTAAAAATCGAAAGAATACTCCTCCGATTTTATTTTGTCTGAGTTTGGACATAGTGGGCAATCACATCTGATGTGTACTGGGCTGTTCCAGGTCCAAATTTGTCAATGTTTTCCTTAAATTCTGGGTTGTAGACGTAGCCTTTACCGATATGACCGAATACTTCAATAGTACAGTCGAATCCATAAGTCCGAATGGCTTGCAAGAGTTTAGCAGCTTCTTCTTGATTTTCGGTTGCTGTTACAGGTAGACCAGCTTGAAGATTTTGTGCCAAAGCTTGAAAAACTTGGTTGAAGGCAGCTGTAGCCTCGTCTTCGTGACCTTTCTGGCGCTCCAGCGCTTGGTCCATGACTTCTTGTCCATATTTCTCTACCGCCTCTTGGTGGTATTTTTGATGGTCTTGGTAGTTAAATCCAGCAAATTTCTCTTGAATGCTCATTTCTCTTTCTCCTTTTTGTTCTTGAATGGTTTTTTGCAAGGTTGAAATCAAGGTATCCAGATGTTCCCTTTCTCGAGTCAAATAGTCCAACTGCCTGGTCAAATGAGGCAATAAATCTTCTCTTTCTTCCTTTAATAGCTCTGCTATTTTTTCTAAAGAAAAACCTAGATATTTGTAATAAAGAATAACCTGAAGGCGTTCCAAATCCTCCTGACTATAGGTTCGATAGCCGTTTTCCGACTTTAAAGGAACCAAAAGTCCTATCTTATCGTAGTGGTGTAGGGTCTTGACAGAGACTCCCGAAAGCTGCGCAGCTTCTTTTATATGGTACATGATTTCCTCCTTATACTCAATGAAAATCAAAGAGCAAACTAGGAAGCTAGCCGCAGGCTGTACTTGAGTACGGTAAGGCGACGCTGACGTGGTTTGAATTTGATTTTCGAAGAGTATTACATTGATAGTATAACCCCTCCCCCTAGGTCAGAGTCAAGCGTTTTTGCGAAATTTTTTACTTTATCATAACATGAAAATGGTTTTCTTGACAGACCTTAGAAAACATGATAGGATAGTCAAGTCTATCAATCAAAAGAAAGGCTCATTTTGAGTACTGATGAGGCTATTTGCCAAGGGCAGTAGCTTTTTCTTTTGTAATACTAATTTTAGGAGTTTAACTATGTCTGAAAAATCGCAATGGGGTTCTAAACTGGGCTTTATCCTAGCATCTGCTGGTTCAGCTATCGGACTTGGTGCTGTTTGGAAGTTTCCCTATATGACTGCTGCTAACGGTGGAGGAGGCTTTTTACTGGTCTTTCTCATTTCCACTATTCTAATTGGTTTCCCTCTTTTGCTAGCTGAATTTGCCCTCGGCCGAAGCGCTGGTGTCTCAGCTATCAAAACCTTTGGAAAACTGGGCAAGAATAGCAAGTACAACTTTATCGGTTGGATTGGTGCCTTTGCCCTTTTTATCCTTTTATCGTTTTACAGTGTTATTGGTGGCTGGATTTTAGTCTATCTAGGCATTGAGTTTGGAAAATTGTTCCAACTTGGTGGAACGGGTGATTATGCTCAGTTATTTACTTCAATCATTTCAAATCCAGCCATTGCCCTAGGAGCTCAAGCGGCCTTTATCTTATTGAATATCTTTATTGTATCACGTGGGGTTCAAAAAGGGATTGAAAGAGCTTCGAAAGTCATGATGCCCCTGCTCTTTATCATCTTTGTTGTCATCATTGGGCGCTCTCTCAGTTTGCCAAATGCCATGGAAGGGGTTCTTTACTTCCTAAAACCAGACTTCTCTAAGCTGACCAGTGCTGGTCTCCTATATGCTCTGGGACAATCTTTCTTTGCCCTCTCACTAGGGGTTACAGCCATGCTGACCTATGCTTCTTACTTGGATAAGAAAACCAATCTGGTTCAGTCAGGGATTTCCATCGTAGCCATGAATATCTCGGTATCCATCATGGCAGGTCTAGCCATTTTCCCAGCCATGTCAGCCTTCAATATCCAGTCTGAAGGGGGACCAAGCTTGCTATTTATCGTCTTGCCTCAGCTCTTTGACAAGATGCCTTTTGGAACCATTTTCTACATCCTCTTCCTCCTGCTCTTCCTCTTTGCGACGGTCACTTCTTCCGTTGTTATGCTGGAAATCAATGTGGGTAATATCACCAATCAGGACAACAGTAAGCGTGCTAAATGGAGTGCTATTTTAGGAATCTTGACCTTTGTCTTTGGAATTCCTTCAGCCCTATCTTACGGTGTTATGGCGGATGTTCATATCTTTGGGAAGACCTTCTTTGATGCTATGGACTTCTTGGTTTCTAATCTCCTCATGCCATTTGGTGCTCTCTGCCTTTCACTCTTTACAGGCTATATTTTTAAGAAGGCTCTTGCCATGGAGGAACTACACCTTGATGAACGAGCATGTAAACAGGGACTTTTCCAGGTCTGGCTCTTCCTTCTTCGTTTTATCATTCCTATCATCATCATCGTGGTCTTTATCGCCCAATTTATGTAATCAAAAAGGACTTGAGTAATGAACTCAGGCCCTTTCTTTTTTATGGATGACTAACAATCAATTCCAAACCTTGCCCTTCCAGAATCCAAGCTTCAACATCACTTGGTAGGATAAAGTGGCTGCCTTTTTGGATTGGATAGTTTTTTCCGTCAACAGTTAGCTGACCTTGACCAGCTAAGACACTGAATAAGGTGTAATCAGCTGTCTTCTCAAAATCAACTTTTCCAGTGATTTCCCACTTGTAAACTACAAAGAAATCATTAGATACAAGGAGAGTGGAACGCAAATCATCTGCTTTAACAGTTACAGGACGGCTATTGGCAGGCTCTCCAATGTTCAAAACATCGATAGATTTTTCAAGGTGAAGTTCACGCAAGTTGCCATTATCATCCTTACGGTCAAAGTCATAGACGCGGTAAGTTGTATCACTAGACTGTTGGGTTTCAAGAATCAAGATGCCTGCCCCGATAGCATGCATGGTGCCACTTGGCACATAGAAGAAATCTCCAGCCTTAACAGGAACTTTTGTCAGCAAGTCCTCCCAGTTTTTATCCTCGATTTGCTGGCGGAGTTCTTCTTTTGACTTAGCATTGTGACCGTAGATAATCTCTGAACCTTCATCCGCTGCGATAATGTACCAGCATTCTGTTTTTCCAAGTTCGCCTTCATGCTCCAGTCCATAAGCATCATCTGGGTGAACTTGGACGCTGAGCCAGTCGTTGGCATCCAGAATCTTAGTCAAAAGCGGAAATACAGGTTCTGGACGATTGCCAAACAATTCACGGTGTTCTGCATACAAAGTAGCTAGGTCTGTTCCCTCGTAACGACCATTGGAAACTTTAGAGACTCCATTTGGATGAGCTGAGATGGCCCAGTATTCTCCGATTTTTTCACTTGGGATGTCGTAGCCAAACTCATCACGTAGCTTGGTTCCACCCCAGATTTTTTCTTGCATAACTGATTGTAAAAATAATGGTTCTGACATCTTATTCTCCTGTCTGATTTTTCTCCCCTCATTATAGCAAAAAGCCAGGTCTAATTGAACTCTTTTTCCTATTATATAAAGTAGAGAGAAGATTTTATAAAAATAGTGAACAAATGTGCTCTACTCAATACTTGCACCATTGCTGGCAATGACATCCTTGTACCAGTAGAAGGATTTCTTCTTGCTCCGTTTGAGACTTCCTTGACTCGCATTATCTCGATCCACATAGATAAAGCCATAGCGCTTGTTCATTTCGCCCGTTCCAGCTGAAACCAAATCGATACATCCCCAAGTCGTATAACCGAGCAAGTCAACCCCATCTTGGTAAATGGCATCTCGCATAGCCTTGATGTGGGCCTCTAAATAAGCAATTCGATAGTCATCCGCTACATAGCCATTTTCATCTGGCGTGTCTATAACACCGAGTCCATTTTCTACGATGAACATAGGTTTTTGGTAACGATCCCAGATGGCATTGAGGGTGATACGAAGTCCCAATGGGTCAATCTGCCAACCCCATTCAGAGGATTCCAGATAAGGATTTTTGATAGAGGCAAAGACATTTCCAGCGGTCATATTCCTCACTTCTGGATCCCCTGAGGCCACTCGGCTCGCATAGTAAGAGAAGGAAACAAAGTCAACAGTATGATTCTTCAACAAGTCCAAATCCTCTAACGTCATTTGAATCTTAATTCCCTCACGCTCCCACTGCTTCTTTGCGTAATTTGGGTATTCCCCACGCGCTTGAACATCAATGAAGAAGTAACTCTTGCGGTCTTCCTCCATGGCTGCCCAGTAGTCTCTTGGATGGGCTGTGTTAGGATAGTATTGCCCTGCAGCCAACATACATCCCACCTTATTTTCTGGGTCAATTTCGTGGGCAATCTTTGTCGCAAGAGCTGAAGCTACCAACTCATAGTGTGCAGCCTGATATTTAACCAGTTCTTGATTTTCTCCTTCTTCAAAACAGAGCCCAGCTCCCATAAAGGGGGCATGGAGAATCATGTTGATTTCGTTGAAGGTAAGCCAATATTTGACCAAACCCTTATAGCGGGTAAAGAGTGTGCGACAAAGTTTTTCATAGAAGTCTAACATCCGACGATTGCGCCAACCACCGTACTCTGTAATCAAGTGCATAGGACAGTCGAAATGAGTGATAGTCACCAGAGGTTGGATACCATACTTGTGGCACTCCTTAAATAAATCCTCATAAAAGGCTAGACCAGCTTCATTTGGCACTGTTTCGTCGCCCTTAGGAAAAATCCGAGTCCAAGCAATGGATAGACGATAAGTCTTAAAGCCCATTTCCGCAAAAAGGGCAATATCTTCCTTGTAATGATGGTACATATCAATAGCTTGCTTGGCTGGGTAAAAATAGCCCTCCTCAAACGAAAACATCTTTTTCTGACCTGTGATAATGGCTTCACGATCTGGACCGATGGGGACGACATCCACATTCGCCAATCCACGACCTTCTAAATTATAAGCACCCTCACACTGGTTGGCAGCTGTCGCTCCGCCCCACAAGAAACCATCCGGAAAAGTCAGTTTTTCGGTCATAACTCTACTCACTTTCTTATTTGCTTGTTCATTTACTTATATTATAACTTATTCTGTAAACCTTTTCTTATAAAATACTGTGACATACTGATACTATTCTACTATTTAAGTTTATCAGATTGTTTTTTAAAAAATTATCCTCTAGAAAAAGTAAATAGCCTCCCCTGAAACAAAAAAGAAGACTGAAAACTAGTCTCCTCTGTTCCTTTTAAATCAAAGCTGTAATAACCGTCACTAGGCCAAAAATAATACCTGGTGCATTAGCTGCTGCAAGGGGGATATCTCTTTCTTTTTTGAAAAGACCGTAGTAAACCCAGAGACTACAGTTGATGGCAGCAACCAAGGGCTGGATGAAATTTCCTTTTTGACCAGCCAGATTGTTCATGATTTGTGGGAAGTAAGACACATACATCATAACAGACATAAAGGTCGCTACCCAACCTAAAATTTTCATTTGTTTTTCAGACATTTTCAAAACCTCTTTCATTTTTACTGAATCTTATTTTAAAATATTCTTTCAAAACAATCAAGTCTTTAAAACTTTTGTTATAAAGATATAAACTATCACAATCTTGTTATAAGAAAGAGGGAACAGAAAAAAGACCGAATTGCTCCGTTCTGTTTACTCAATCAAATATTAGAAAATGAATACTCCTTTTCAATGAATCGATTGATTGATGGTAAATAAGCCGTTAGAAATTATTGACAGTATCGAAATTTTCTAGTAAAATGAATTTTGTTAATACCTAAATGGTGTGTAGTTTTCTATCAACATAGTCAGGAGAAAAGGAACTTATGCTAAAAAAATTTAATGAATTGTCACTGAAAGATAAGGCTTATCTAATTGGCGGTTTGAGCTTATTAGTCATTGTGATCTCATTTGGTCTACTCAATCGTCAAACAGTAACTGTCAGTCTTGTCTTTACACAACTATCTGCTCCCTTGATTTTGGTGATTTTTACTTGTCTAGTAATCGGGATCATTGCTGGTAGTGCTATTGGTATTAGCTATCACCATAACAAGACTCAAGATCTGAGAAGCCGCATTGCTGAAGCAGAAGCGACTATCAATATAAAAGACAGGGAGCTTGTCCAGTACGAGGAACAGGTGCAACAATTAAAACAGGAAGCCAAACAATAAGTGTAGAAATCATAACCACCCGTGAAAACGGGTGGTTTTTTGTCTCGCACCTAACGGAGCGAGACGGACTGAAAGTCGCATAAATACAAAAAAGATCGAATTGCTCCGATCTTTTTAAGTTTCACTCCAAGAATGTTTAGATAAAAAATTTGATAATAGAATTACCTACTTCATACGATAAAAATCAATCACTAGACCAGCAGGCCCTTTAACTAATAAGGACTCTGTTCCCCAATCGGTTACAGTTGGTCCGTTTAAAACCTGGATACCAAGTTCTTTCAACCGTTGGTAATTCTGGTCTACATCCTCAACCTCGATATGAAGAATGATTCCTGACTGAAAATCTTCCAAAGGAATCAAATGATTTTGGGACAACATCAGACAGTGACTGCCAATCGTAAACTGAGCAAAACTGTCATCAACATAATCGGGCTTTTTATCCAAAATACGCTCCAAGTCAGCACAGACTTGGGGAACATCTGAAACGATAATATCTAATTGATTTAAATTCATTTACTATCCTCCATAAAAAGACCGGATTGCTCCGATCTTTTTAAGTTTCGCTCTAAGAAAATCAAAGAATAAACAAGGCATCGAACCGCAGGCAGTACTGAAGTACGGCAAGGTGAAGATAACACAGTTTAAATTTGATTTTCGACGAGAGGAATTATTTAATTGCGCGTGATTGCAAACCTTCTTCTTCCAAGAAGAGGCGGAATGGTACGAGTTCTTCTGCTTCGTATTTTTCCTTGAAGTCTTTGATTGCTTCTTCTGAGTGAAGTTTTGGATCCAATTCAAGTACTTCTACTGGAAGTGGACGGTGTGGAGTGATGCGAGCATCGATCACAACAGTTTTACCTTCTTTGTTGAGTTTAACAGCTTCTGCAACAACTGCATCGATGTCTTCGATACGGTCAACTGTAAATCCTACAGCACCTTGAGCTTCAGCGATTTTCGCATAGTCAGCATTAGGGAAGTCACAACCAAACAAGTGTTTGTTTGTGTCTTCGTATTTGTCCTTGATGAAGGCATATTTACCATTTGAGAAGACAACGTTGATAACTGGAAGGTCGTATTGAACGTTTGTGATAACGTCTGGGTAGCACATGTTGAATGCACCGTCACCCATGATGTTCCATACTTGGCGATCTGGATTGTCTTTCTTAGCAGCGATACCACCAGGAAGGGCAATACCCATTGTCGCAAAGAGTGGAGATGTACGCCACATGTTCTTAGGTGTCATGTGAAGGTGACGAGTAGATGTTTGAGTAGTGTCACCTACGTCGATTGAGTAGATAGCGTCTTGATCAGCATGTTTGTTGATTGCATTGTAAACTTGATACAATTGCAATTCACCCTCAGTTTTACCTTCGATTTTGTTCATGTAATCACGCCAGTTTTGGTTGTTCTTAACGTTTGCACGCCACCATGGAGTAGATTCAACTGGGTTCACTTTGTCAAGGATAGCTTTAGCTGCTTGACCTGCATCACCAAGGATTGAAGCGTCTAGGGCATGACGTTTACCAAGTTTGTAAGGGTCGATATCCACTTGGATGAATTTTTCAGTATTCTTGAATGCTTGGTAAACTTCAGCAAATGGGAAGTTTGAACCAAGGAAAAGAACTGTGTCTGCTTCAAAGACCACTTCGTTGGCTGGCTTCCAACCAACACGGTAAGCAGAACCTGTCAAACCTTCATAGTTCCATTCAAAGGCTTCAAAGTTTTTACCAGTTGTGATGATTGGTGCTTTGATTTTACGTGACAATTCAGTAATCACTTCACCAGCTTTAACACCACCGTAACCAGCATAGATAACTGGACGTTCAGCATTGTTCAAGATTTCAACAGCTTTGTCGATTTCAACTTCGTTCAAAGCAGGAGCGATGAATGAACGTTCGTATGAACCTGAACCGTAGTATGAATTTTCGTCGATTTCTTGGAAACCGAAGTTTACTGGGATTTCAACAACAGCTGGACCTTTTTTAGAAACTGCAGCACGGCAAGCTTCGTCGATTACTTTTGGCAATTGCTCAGCGTAAGCTACACGTTTGTTGTATACAGCGATACCGTTGTACATTGGGTTTTGGTTCAATTCTTGGAAAGCATCCATGTTGAGTTCGTTAACTGGACGTGATCCAAGGATTGCTAGGAATGGAGTGTTATCCATAGCTGCATCGTAAACACCGTTAATCAAGTGAGTCGCACCTGGACCACCTGAACCAACTGCAACCCCGATTGAGCCGCCGAATTTAGCTTGCATAACCGCTGCAAGAGCACCTGTTTCTTCGTGACGAACTTGCAAGAAGCGGATATCTTTGTCTTCAGCCAAAGCATCCATCAATGAGCTGAGTGTTCCTGATGGGATACCGTAGATTGTGTCTACGCCCCATGTTTTCAATACATTAAGCATTGCTGCAGATGCAGTAATTTTCCCTTGAGTCATAATGATAACTCTCCTTCAAATATTTTTAAATCTACTAAAAAAGGTTTCATATAGTTTTTGAAAACGTTTCAGTAAATTTTTACAATACTAATTTATCACATTTATTTTGACTTTACTAAGAATCTGCTCAGAAGTTTTTATTCTCTATTACAGTACAGTTTGAAAACGTTTTTAGCTTCTGTTTTATAATACTCAATGAAAATCACAGAGCAAACTAGGAAGCTCGCCACAGGTTGCTCAAAGCACAGCTTTGAGGTTGCAGACAAAGCTGACGTGGTTGGAAGAGATTTTTGAAGAGTATAAAAAGCGAGCAAGCCCGCTTTTAGTCTATTTTACTAAAGTTTAGTAAGAGTGAACTGGTCAGAACGGATACAGAACTAAAGGCCATGGCTAGACCTGCAAGTTCTGGGTTGAGAGCCAGTCCAACACCTGAAAAGACTCCTGCTGCAATCGGAATTCCGGCGACATTGTAGATAAAGGCCCAGAAAAGATTGAGCAGAATACGATGAAAGGTTTTCTTACTCATGTCAAAGGCACGTACCACTCCTAGGAGGTTATTAGTTGTCAACACCAAATCTGCTGACTCGATGGCAATATCTGTTCCAGCACCCATAGCAATTCCCACATCTGCTACACTGAGGGCAGGGGCATCATTGATACCGTCCCCAACAAAGGCTACTTTTCCAGCCGCTTGTAGTTTATGGATTTCATGGGCTTTTTCTTCTGGCAAGACACCTGCAATGACCTCTTCGATTCCGATCTGATCGGCAGTGGCACGCGCTACACCTGCATTGTCTCCTGTCAGCATGACTGTTTTAAGACCTCGTTTTTTCAACTGACTGATGGCAAGCTTAGCATTTTCCTTAGGAATATCTTGCAGAGCAAGCAAGCCTTTGATTTCATTGTCCACAGCCAAGAAAACAACTGTCTTAGCTTCTTTTTCTAGTTCTTCTAGTTTTTCTTGATAAGTTCTAGAAATATCCATGCCATCCAGCATTTTAGCATTTCCAAGCAAAACTTGTTTTCCATTGATTTGCCCTGAGACACCTTTCCCGTGCAAGGCTTGGAAATTTTCAACAGTTTGAAACTCAAGTCCAGCTTCACTCGCTCGTTTCACAACGGCTTCAGCCAGTGGGTGTTGAGAAGCTTCTTCCAAGGAAGCTGCCAATCCAAGCACTTCTACTTCGTCTCCAATGATATCTGTGACCACAGGTTTCCCTTCAGTCAAAGTCCCGGTCTTATCAAAGACGATAGTTTGAACTTTCTGGATTTCCTGTAGAACCGTTCCATTTTTGAGGAGAACTCCCATCTTGGCACTGCGACCTGTCCCCACCATAAGGGCTGTCGGTGTTGCAAGTCCCAAGGCACAAGGGCAGGCAATAATCAGAACTGCTACTCCATAGAGAAGCGAAGACACAAAGCTCGCTCCAAGCACAACTACACTATCCCTGAGCAAGACGAACCAAACCCAAAAGGTCACAATCCCTAAAATGACAACGGCTGGGACAAAAATCCCTGAAATTTTATCCGTCAAGTCCTGAATCGGCGCACGACTTGTCTGAGCTTTCTTCACAAAATCCACAATCTGAGCCAAAACAGTCTCTGAACCAACTTTTTCTGCTCTAAAAACAAGTGTTCCACTATTATTGATGGTTGAACCAATGACGGTATCTCCAACTGTCTTGTCCACAGGCAGACTCTCACCTGTCACCATAGACTCATCAATACTAGAGATACCTTCTACTACGACACCATCAACCGCAATCTTTTCACCGGGACGCACTCGAATCAGGTCACCTACCTTGACTTGCTCCAAAGGGACTTGAACATAGTTATCCTCACGCAAGACTTCTGCAGTTTTAGCCTGCAAGTCAAGTAATTTCTCCACAGCTTGGGAAGTATTTTTCCGCATTTTCTCCTCAAAAACGGCTCCCATAAGAACGAAGAAGAAGATAAATGCAGCACTTTCAAAGTAAACGGGGAGGCCAGCGAAGAGGGCAACTAAGCTATAGAAATAGGCCACTAGGGTTCCCAGAGCAACCAAGGTATCCATGTTGGCATTGTGCTTTTTAAAACTAGCCCAAGCACTTTGGATATAAGGACCACCTGCTACTAGCATAATCGGTGTTGTGGCTAAAAAGGTGCCCCAACGCATGACTTGGTGACTAATTCCTCCTGTCGACATCCCAATCATGAGGATCACAAGAGGCACAGTAAAGATACTAGTAATCCAAAAACGCTGTAAAAGTGATAGAGATTTTCGAGTCTTCTCAACAACTGTATAACTTCCCTTTTGCATCTTCATACCACAAGAAAATTCATGTTGACCTAATTCTTGAGGTGTAAAACGAATGACTTTCTCTTCGTCTACGCCGATTGGTTCTAAGATGCCTTCTTCTTCAAAAAGAATTTCCTTATAACAGTTTGAAGGAGTAGTACGATGAAAGGTAATCTCAGCTGGAATCCCTTTTTGAAGCTGTATATGAGCTGGATGGTAGCCTTTGTCTGCCGTGATACGGATTTTTTGAACACCATTTTCAAGACTTGCTTTTACAATTTCAGTCATATCATTCTCCTATTCTACAATCATCTTACCGTGCATCATATTCATGCCACAAGAGAAACCATACTCTCCAGCCTGCTCAGGCGTGATTTCCACTACATACTCTTCCCCCATTGGCAGATCCGCATGTACACCAAAGTCTGGAAATACGATCTGATCCAAACATGGTGAAGGATCTTTGCGGTCAAAGACAATGCGGGCTGGCACTGATTTCTTGAGGATAATCAACTCAGGCGTATAGCCCCCCATGACCTCCACTCGAATCTCTTGGTAGCCCTTTTTTTGCTGGGCCTTTTGTCCAGATTTTTCAGGCTTTTTGAAAAACCAAAACAAGATAAACGCGATAAGGGCAATACAAATAATGGTTACAATACTATTTAACATGACGTCTCCTTTACATACAATTACATTTTACTTCTGTCACAGCGCTTGATTTCTTCTCAGAAATCACAGCTTCCAAGTCTTCCAAGTCAGTCTGAGTAAAATCACATTCAGCAATCAAATCAGCCAGTAAGTTCTTAATCCTACGGGAACAAACCTTGTCCTTGATATCTTGGACAAGCAAGTCTCGGCTTTGGTCTAGAGTTAAAAGCGCCGAATAAACAAAGAACTTGCCTTCTTTTTTCCTTGTCAGACACTCTTTCTCAACCAAACGAGCCAAAAGAGTTTGAATGGTTGACTTGGACCAGTCGAACCGCTCCGCCAAAACCCTTATCAAATCCGTACTAGTCTGCTCTCCTTGCATCCAAATAATCTTCATGACCTGCCATTCTGCATCTGAAATCTGCATAATCACACCTCCTAAATCTACATTTGTCAATTACAATTATCAGTATACCCTTATAATCTACATTTGTCAACTATGAAATTAAGCTTTTCTTTGAAAAATTGAATTTTAACCATTTGATAAAGGATTTGCAGTCAAATCTTACTATATAAACTATGAAAATATGCTATACTAAAGAAAAAAAGAAAACAACCACTAGGGGTGCGTAAAGCTGAGATTAACGACTGTTAGACCCTTTGACTCAATCTAGGTAATGCTAGCTGATGGAAGTGGAAATGATAATGGGGGCTAGCAGTCTTCTATTGCCTTTCTAAAACAGACTAGCTTGTTCTTAAGAATACAAACTTCAGTTGGTTGGGAGGTTTTAGATGACTTATTTACCCGTTGCTTTGACCATTGCAGGGACTGACCCTAGTGGTGGTGCTGGCATTATGGCTGACTTAAAGTCGTTCCAAGCTAGAGATGTCTATGGAATGGCCGTTGTGACCAGTCTTGTCGCTCAAAATACCAGAGGTGTTCAATTAATCGAGCACGTTTCTCCTCAAATGTTGAAAGCCCAATTGGAGAGTGTCTTTTCTGATATTCCACCTCAGGCTGTAAAAACAGGGATGTTGGCAACTACTGAGATCATGGAGATCATCCAGCCCTATCTTAAAAAGCTGGATTGTCCCTACGTCCTTGACCCTGTTATGGTCGCAACAAGCGGAGACACCCTGATTGATACCAGTGCCAGAGACTACCTAAAAACAAATCTACTTCCCCTTGCAACTATTATTACACCCAATCTTCCTGAGGCAGAAGAGATTGTTGGTTTTTCAATCCATGATCCTGAAGACATGCAGCGTGCCGGTCGCCTGATTTTAAAAGAATTTGGTCCTCAGTCTGTTGTCATCAAAGGAGGCCATCTCGAAGGCGGTGCCAAGGATTTCCTCTTTACCAAGGAGGACCAATTTGTCTGGGAAAGTCCACGAATTCAAACCTGTCATACACATGGTACTGGATGTACCTTTGCTGCAGTGATTACTGCTGAACTAGCCAAGGGGAAAACCCTCTATCAAGCAGTCGATAAAGCCAAGGCCTTTATCACGAAAGCCATCCAAGACGCCCCTCAACTCGGTCATGGTTCTGGCCCAGTTAACCATACAAGCTTTAAAGATTAAAAAAACTCTCTAGTTCCTACTTTAAGGGAATTAGAGAGTTTTTATACTCTTCGAAAATCTCTTCAAACGACGTCAGCTTTATCTGCAACCTCAAAGCTGTGCTTTGAGCAACCTGCGACTAGCTTCCTAGTTTGCTCTTTGATTTTCATTGAGTATTAATTAGAAAATAATGTCATCCAACTTTGTCAAAAAGGCTTGCGTTTTTGTCTCTATATCTTCTGCCTGCATCAAATCACGCACTACAGCTACACCAGCTATGCCAGTGCCCATAAGTTGGTCAATGTTCTCCGAAGTTAAACCTCCGATAGCAACTACTGGAATGGCGACCCTTTGGCAAATTGTTTTCAAGGTTGAAATCAGGGTGATAGGCGCATTTTCCTTGGTCGTGGTCGGAAAAATGGCTCCTGTCCCCAAGTAATCTGCTCCCCCTTCTTCTGCCTCAAGGGCTCTTTTTACAGTTTTAGCTGTGACACCGAGGATTTTTTCAGGGCCCAAGACTTGTCGGGCAACCGAAACTGGTAGTTCATCGTCTCCGATATGCAGACCAGCAGCATCAACTGCGAGACAGACATCCAAGCGATCATCGATTATCAAGGGTACCTGATAGGAATCTGTTATTTCCTTGACTTGTTTTGCCAGTTGATAATATTGATTGGTTGTAAGATTTTTTTCTCGCAATTGGACTATAGTAACCCCTGAACGGCAAGCCGTCTCAACCTTTTCAAGAAAGCTTTCCAAGGAATCTTGGTAGCGATTGGTTACTAGATACAGTCTAAGCGCCTCTCTATTCATAAACATCTCCTTTGATGGCATCTAGCCAATTTTCATCTCTTTTGAGGAGCGAAAGCTGATTGAGTACTTGGTATCGAAAATCTTCCAATCCCATTCCTTGAACAACTATTCTCTCAGCGGAGATATTGAGATAAGAAACCGCTAGGAAAGAAGCTTCAAAGGCAGTCTTTCCTTGGCTGAGAAAAACAGCTGTTAAAGCTCCAACCAAGTCTCCTGTCCCTGTTATCCAGTCTAATTCAGCACAGCCATTCTCCAATACAGCAACCTGATTCTCTGAAACGATGAGATCCTTGGGGCCAGTAACTAAGAATGACATACCAGGATAGGTTTGACACCAGTCTTTCAAGACTTGAAGTAAATCCTCAGTTTCTTGATCTTTAGCACTGGCATCGACCCCAACTCCGTGGTGTTTTAAGCCAACAAGACTTCGAATTTCCGACATGTTTCCTTTAAGTACCGTAGGTCTATAGTCTAAAAGGTCTTTAACTAAGCTCTTACGAATGGATGAAGCTGTTACGCCAACCGCATCTACCACCATTGGGAGAAAAACTTGAGCTGCATAAGAAGCTACCATACGGATTGCTTTTTCCTTCTCAGCAGACAAATGCCCCAAATTGATGAAGAGTGCCTGGCTTTGCTTAGTAAAATCAAGAACCTCACGAGGGTCATCTGCCATGACAGGTTTGCATCCTAGGGCCAAAATGCCATTAGCCAGCATCTCACAAGAAATCTCATTGGTGATGCAGTGAATTAGGGAACTAGAGCCTAGAGGAAAGGGATTTGTAAATGCCTGCATCAGTCTATCCTTTCACTGAAAAAATATCCTTGCACTTTTTTAAAGAATTCCTGCTTGATTAAAAATCGAAAGGCAATAAAGGAAATCACTGTACCAATCAAGGTTGCTCCGAAAAATCGAGGAGTGTAGATAAACCAGCTAAGCTTAGCAGCCGATCCTGTAAAAAGTACCATAACAGGATAAGAAACAATAGAACCAATAATACCTGTTCCCAAAATTTCTCCTAGAGCAGAATAGTGAAATTTCCGACCGTACTTATAAAAGAGACCTGCAAGAAGGGCTCCAAAAGTCGCTCCTGTAAGTGCTAAAGGCGGAATCCCTTGAGTCGTCATACGGATAAAGGCTGTGACTGTAGCCATGACCAAGGCATAAACAGGTCCCATCATGATTCCTGCCAGAATATTAACTACACTGGACATCGGTGCCATACCCTCAATCCGAAAGATAGGCGTAAGGACTACATCAAGGGCAATCATCATGGATAAAATGGTTAATTTGTGAACTTGTAATCGGTGATTTCTCATGTTACTATTCTTCTCCTGTTTCTAAAGACTGTAAATCGCTCTTCCATGTCTGATGTTGGTAGGCCATTTCCCAAAACTTGGCTTCCATATGAACACTGATGTGGAAGGCATCTAGCATTTTTTTCTTGTCTGTCTCGTCACTTTCTCGATAAAGTTGATTGACCAAAACTTCTTCCTCTCTGATCTGCTGCTCCAACTCATCCGTAATATAAGTTTCAATCCATTGTTGGTAGAGAAGATTTGGTGATGGTTTAAGATTAAGTGATTTGCCTATATCATGATATAGCCAAGGACAAGGAAGCAAACTTGCAAAAGCGATGGCTAAGTTTGGCTCTGCAAGTTGACGATAAATGTGCGAAATGTAATGATAACAAGTTGGAGCGATTGGATGTTGCTCCATTTCCTGATCGCTGATTTCCAATTCCTTGAAAAATTGTTGGCGGATAAATAACTCACCTTCCACTAGACTCTGGGCATTTTGTTTCAAGAGTCTTTTCATCTCTTGGTTTGAAGTCTTATCAGCCAAAAGGTGATAGATTTCTGAGAAGGCCTTCAGATAGTAGGCATCCTGAATCAGGTAATAGCGGAAAATGGCAGGTTCTAAATTCCCCTCTTGCAACTGTAAAATAAAGGGATGATGAAAGGAAGCCTGCCAAGCTTCCTTGGATAATTCCATCGCAATATCTGTAAATTCCATAATAACTCCTTTATAAAAATAGACTGGTTTGAAGCAATAAAAAGAAAAGCAGGTAGATTAATTTTATTTTTTTAGAAATATAAAAGATCCGATAGCGATTCTCCACCTGTGCATGTTCGTCATATCCATGCGCCGATAGAGCTCTCAGGTAAAGATGGCGCCATCTAAAGACTGTCATCAGAACCTTGCTGTAAATCAAGGGAGACCAAACATGCAGTTCTTGACCACGTAATAGACAAGCTTCCTTGAGGGACTTGATTTCTTGCTGAATAAGGGGGAAGGAATTGAATACCACAATCAAGGCATAGGCCCAAGAGCGTGATAACCCCTTTTGAGCCAAGTACAAGAGAAGCTCTTTTAGGGAAATAGAGGAAACAAAGACAAGACCAATACAAACGGTCACAAAGGCCCTCGTTCCAAGCATGACTGCCTGCGAAGCATCTCCATGTAACTGAACTGCCCAGTAGTTGGCAAAGGATGGCAAAATGGCAAGCAGAATCATCCAAGCCAATACTTTAAATCGACGGTAATA
The DNA here is from genome assembly GCA_946190205.1 of Streptococcus mitis. Lineage (GTDB taxonomy): Bacteria > Bacillota > Bacilli > Lactobacillales > Streptococcaceae > Streptococcus > Streptococcus mitis_DI. The sequence goes on from CAMHZO010000002.1 coordinate 132,965, forward strand.
GAGCATAAAGAGAATGCAAAATGCGACTACCGAAAGATTCAGAGCAATCGAAGGAATGAAAGATGTTTCCAGCGATAAAATTAGCAAGAAGAGACTGATAATCGGTGTCTGGGTTGCTACTTTGACCATACTATCTCACCTCCCCTTGGGTATTGCTACTCTGAGATGTGAGTGATTTGGTAATTGTCACTTCTTTCACATGACTGAGACCTTGACTAGTCATCTCAATCCAATAATCAACCACAGAGATCAAGGGATCTAAACGATGGCTAATGATCAGAAAACTTCTTCCTTGATTTCTCTCCTCCACAATCCACTGACAAAAATAATGGCAGGCTCTATCATCCAAACCTGCAAAAGGTTCATCTAGCAAGATCACAGAAGCCTTACTAGTCAAGATGGTCAAGAGCTGAAGAATCTTTTGCTGACCACCACTTAATTGATAGGGACTCTTATCAAGCGCCTGCTCCAGATCAAAATACCGTAAAGCTTGGAGAATCTGCTGATTTCTTTCAGAATCAGGTCCATCTAATTGAAGCTCCTCTCGCAGACTGACTCTGATAAACTGCTTCTCAGCTTCCTGAACAACACCCGTCAGGTCACGATACAAACTCTTTTTCTTTTTTAGAACCGAACCCTTCCAAGTAATGCGCCCCTTATACTTTTGAAATTGAAGAATAGACCGAAAGAGGGTTGATTTCCCGACACCATTGTCACCCAAAATACAGGAAATTCCTTGGTAGAATGTAAAATCCGCAATTGAAAAGAGGGAGCGCTTATCCAGCACACAAGTCGTTCGATCCATTTGGAATAGTTCTGGGCTAGAAGCAACCTCCTTTGAAGCAACCTGTGTCATCTCAGAGGCAGGGAGTTGATTTATTTCCCTTAGTTGTCCGTCTCTTAGCTCCACCATATGGTCGATATAGGCTTCATAATCAGATAAATCATGGTCGCACAAAATAACTGTCTTCCCATTAGAGGCCAACTCTTTTAGAATCTCCAATATCTCTATCCTACTCTTGCGGTCAATGGAAGCGAAGGGCTCATCCAAGAGATAGACCCTAGGATTCATAGCAAAGAGAACAGCCAAAGCAGCCTTTTGCTTTTCTCCACCTGATAAGTGATGGATGGGACGGTGCAAGATCTTCTCGCAGCGACATTGTCGAACCACATCTGCTATTTTAGAATCAATTTCCTGAACGGGATGCCCAATATTTTCCAAGGTAAAAATCAGCTCCTCAAACAAGTTCTCCATGGTAAATTGATGATTGGGATTTTGAAAGAGAATACCAACCGTCTGGACACGTTCGACGATAGAAAGCTGACTGACCTCACTCCCATCTATCAGGACTTGACCGCTATAGGGAAGAGAAATGACTTGAGCAATCATTTGAAAGAGACTCGATTTTCCTGAACCACTGCTCCCAACTAACAAGGTAAAGGCTTGCGCATGAAAAGTAAAATCAAGCGGCTCAGAGAAGATTGGTAACTGAACAGCTCGTAGTTCCAGACCCATCTATGCCTTGCCTCCAGCTGCAAACTGATGATAGAGTTTGACAATGGCACGAACCAAGATGGTACAGAAGAAAAAGACAGAAATAAAGCGCACCACAAGCAAGGAAAGGACAAAAGGAAGGGAGAAGGCGTAGTAACCTAACTTAATGTATTCATAGACAAAGCTAACAAGCGTAATCCCAATACTGTTGGCAGTTAGAGATAGCCAACTTTCATAACGATTCTTAGTTACGATAAAACCAAGTTCACTTCCCAAACCTTGAACCAAGCCAGACAAAAGGGCACCTAGACCGAATTGGCTGCCATAAAGGACTTCAGCAAGCGCAGCTAGCACTTCTCCAATCGTTGCGCTTCCCACTCTTGGAACAAAGATGGCAGCAATGGGCGCAGCCATACACCAGAGACCAAAGAGGATTTCATTGGCAAAGGCCTGCAAACCAAGAGGGGCTAAAATCAGAGTGAGGATATCAAAGAGATAGCCGGATCCCACAAAAACGCCACCAAAAAAGATAGACAAGAAAGCAAGTAAAATAACATCTTTTAACTGCCATTTTTTCAACATAAAAAAACTCCTTTTTTAAAGAAAAGTGGGGCATTCAAGGTGAGCTACCTAAATGCTTTGTATCATCTTCATCCAATTTCGTAAAAGAAAAAACTCTAATTACAGATAGGAATTAGAGTTCAGCTTACAAGATTAGATGGTCAGTTTCTATAAATACAAAACCATTTCACATTTCCCTTCGCCAGTCTTAACTGTATCAGATTCAATGGGTATCATCTCAGCCTAAAGCACCCCAAATGTCTTTATTATTTAATTATATAAATATTATAACAAACGATTTTTTCCAGTTCAAGAAATTGAACTGGAAATACAGCTTTGCACTCACAAAGACAGCAGATCTTTCTTTGGTTAGATAGATACCTATTGTTCACTCATTTCCCGAACAGTTTTTTCTATATTTTTTGCATACGATATTGCTGAAATGATTGAAACACCGTCAACATTGGTCTTCATAATGTCTTTAATATGTTGCGTCTGTATCCCACCAATTGCAACTAAGGGCATTTGTGGCAATAGTTTTCTCATCAATTTAAGACCTTCATAACCTATAGCACCACCAGCATCATCCTTTGACTGGGTATCAAATACAGGACCAACACCAACATAATCTACATATTCAACTTTTGATTGTTGAAATTCTTCCTCGTTTTTTATAGAAAGACCAATTATTTTATCTGGCATCAATTTTCTAATTTCATCAACTCCAAGGTCATCTTGTCCTACATGTACGCCATCAGCATCTATTTCCAATGCCAAATCAATATCATCATTAACGATAAATGGAACATTATATTTTTTACAAAGAGCCTGTAGTTTTATTGCTAGTTCGACTTTTTCTATACCTTTCAGGGCTCCCTCACCTTTTTCACGGAATTGAAATAAGGTTATACCACCTTTTAAGGCTTCCTCAACGACCGTATATAGATCTTTTCCTTGGCAAGTAGTCGTTCCACAAATAAAATATAGTTTTAGTAATTCTTTATGAAACATTTTTCTTCACTCTTTTGAATTTCTTTACATCTTCGTCTGTAATCTCGTATAAGGCATTTATAAATTCAACTTTAAATGTTCCAGGAAGATGCCCATTTGGACGTTTTTCTGCCATTTCTCCAGCGATATTGTAAACCAACATTGCTGTTTCTAATGATTTCAATTCTTGACCTTTTTCTAGTCCGATAAAGCTTGCTACTACAGCACCTAATAAGCATCCTGTCCCAATAACTTTTGGCATCATGGCACTACCATTATGAATCGTTACCACTTCTCCATTTACCGCAATAGCATCCACTTCACCTGTTACTACAATTGGAATATTAAACTTCTCATTTGCTGCTAGAGCAATTTCGTCAATATTATCTACACCCGCACTATCTACTCCTTTAGATTCCACATTTATTCCTACTAAAGAGGCAATCTCGCCAGCATTTCCTCTAATCGCTGCTAGTTTGTAATTGTTAATTAGATCATCTGCTACTTTTTTTCTATATTCTCCTGCTCCACAGGCTACAGGATCTAAAACTGCTGGGACATTATATTTCTCTGCAATTTTCAGAGCAGCTTGGTATAATTTCCAATTTTCATCTGTTAATGTTCCTATGTTTATTAATAAACCACCAGCATACTTTAACAAATCCTCTAAATCTGCTGGAAACTCACTCATGGCTGGTGATGCACCCAGTGCTACTAATCCATTTGCTGTGAAATTTTTTACTACATCATTGGTGATACAAATGACCAAAGGTGCTTTTTCTTTTAATAATTTTAAACTTGTCATATTGAAATCTTTCCTTTTCACTTTATACGATCTACTGATTTCGATTTATCTCTATCTTTCGTTAAGAAATTTTTTTATTTACATTGAATGATTTATGCTCAATGAAAATCAAAGAGCAAACTAGGAAGCTAGCCGTAGGCTGTACTTGAGTACGGCAAGGTGAAGCTGACGTGGTTTGAATTTGATTTTCGAAGAGAATTACCTCATCAAATTTGTAAATATCCTAAATCTTCTCTAGGCGTCATAACCAATATCAAAAAAGGCTAATTCTAAAGCGACCGCTTGATTCCAGCGTTCCTGAAGTTCTGTCAAATCTTCTAGACCTTTCCCAACACGATTGAGTTCGTCAACCAGAAATTGAACCCACTCTGCAAAGAAAGGACCTCTGTGGAGATTGATCCATTCCGAATGAATATAGGCTTCAGGTAGAGCCAAATCTTTAGAACCCCAGTCTAAATAGAGACCTTCTGCAATGACCAACATGACCAAAAGATGGGCATAATCTGATGATGACACAGCAGAATACATTAAATCCTGAAAGGCTTTTGTTACAGGATGCAAGGTCACTTCCAGATAGTCATTCTCAGATACTTTTAACTCTTTGAAAGCCTTCTGGAAATAACCGTCTTCATCTGCTTCAAGAAAGCCTAGTTGCTTGGCAAAACGAAGTTTGGATTCAAGCTGGTCTGCGTGGGCTACGCAAGCACCCAGCATGGATAAGAAGGCATCAAAGAAGTGATAATCTTGAATTAGGTAGTCTTTTAAGACCTTATTCTCAATTGTCCCCGCAAAAAGTTCCTTAACAAAACGATGATTGATTGCAGCCTGCCAATCCTTCTGACTACTTTTTAATAATTCTCCAACAATCAAACCTGGTTCAAATGCATAGTCTTGTCTTTCCATATTTATTTTTCCTCTCTTTACTCGTTCGTAATCAACAAAACATCAAGAAAATCCTAGTTTTACTTGACCTTTTTAAAGAAAATCAAGGGCGTTCAAGAAGAGCTACCTAAATGCTTTGTATCACCTTCATCCAGCTTATATAAACAAAAAAACTCCAATTACAATCAAGAATTAGAGTTGACTTACAAGATTAGATCGTTCATTTCGCCATACGAAAAAACGTTTCACATTTCCCTTCGCCAGTCTTAACTGTATCAGGTTCAATGGGTATCATCTCAGCCTAAAGCACCCCAAATGTCTTTATTCTTTAATTACTGCACCAGTATAGCAAAAAATGAAAGCCCTAGCAAGATATTTGACTGAAAAATATATTTATATAGATTTCAATGGTGATTTATTCTTCCTATAGACGAAGAAAAACCTCCACATCAAGTGGAGGCAAGCTGTTTTATCAATACAATTTTAAGTCACGTGGATCAACTGGGAAGGTTGGGTTGTATGGATTGTGACGAAGTTTGAAGTGTTTGACATCTTCAATAGTCTGAGTTCCAGACAACTGCATGACTGTCTTCAATTCCGCATTCAAGTGTTCAAAGACTTGACGCACACCAACACTACCGCCGAGAGCCAAGCCATAGATAACCGGGCGACCAATAGCTACTAAGTCTGCTCCTGAAGCCAAGGCTTTAAAGACGTGTTGACCACGACGAATACCTGAGTCAAAGACAATTGGTACGCGTTTGTCAACTGCTTCTGCTACTTCCTGAAGTGAATCAAAGGCAGCTGGTCCACCGTCGATTTGGCGGCCACCGTGGTTGGTTACCCAGATACCAGAGGCACCTGCAGCAAGGGAACGTTCAACGTCCTCACGGCATTGTGGACCCTTGACATAAACAGGAAGTCCTGAGTATTCAGCGATAAATTCTACATCACGTGGAGACAAGCGTTGTTTAGCTGATTTGTAAACAAAGTCCATTGATTTACCAGCACCTTCTGGCAGGTATTCTTCAACAATCGGCATGCCAACTGGGAAGACAAAACCATTGCGCTTGTCCACCTCACGATTACCTCCTACAGTCGCATCTGCTGTCAAGACAATCGCTTTATAACCTTCAGCCTTCACACGGTCCATGATGTGGCGATTGATTCCATCATCTTTACTAAAGTAGAATTGGAACCAATGAGGTGTCCCTTGAAGGGCTTCCGTAATTTCTGGAAGGTCGACAGTAGAGTAAGAGCTGGTTGTATAGAGGGAACCAAACTCATGCACACCACGCGCAGTCGCCACTTCACCTTGTTCATTTGCCAATTTATGAGCTGCAACAGGCGCCATAATGATTGGTGAAGACAATTTTTCGCCTGCAAATTCAATCTCTGTACTTGGATTTTCTACATTGCAAAGTGTATGAGGAACGATGAGTTTGTGGTTAAAGGCACGAATATTCTCACGCAAAGTGAAAGTATCCTCCGCCCCACTAGCGATATAGCCAAATGCTGCTTTAGGAATAACTTGTTGCGCCATTGGCTCCAAATCATAGGTATTGATGAAATCTACATGACCTTCTGCATTGCTTGTTTTGTATGACATAAAATGTCCTCCTTGATAAGTAAGCGTTTACTTTGTATATTACAAAAAATATTCTAACTCTTTTTTCAAAATTTTTCAAATATTTTGTTTGGAAATTTCATACTTTCAATCATTTTACAGCGATAATTAAAAATGATGAACTTTCTTAAGTTATGGAAATTCAAATAATCTTTTCATTTTCTACTATAAAAAAAATCAGGTAATCCTAGTGACTACCTAATTTTCTACGTCTTAAGCATTTTGCCAATTTTCTGGGTCTTCTTTAAATCGTTTTAGAAGGTCGAGTCCTTCTGGTGTGATATAACCTTCTTCTTGGGCTAGGTGGATGAGTTCACTGTAGTTAGAAAGCGTCACAAGTTTGACACCTGCATCTGAGAAGTTCTTATCTGCTTTTGGCAATTGGTAGCTGAAAATCGCTACAACTCCAAGCACATCTGCTCCTTCTCGTTTTGCTGCTGCTACTGCTTCAAGAACAGAACCACCTGTTGAAATAAGGTCTTCAACCACTACCATTTTTTGACCCTGAGCTACGCGACCTTCGATTTGGTTACCAGCTCCGTGGTCTTTTGGTTTGCTACGGATATAGGCAAATGGCAAGTTCATCTTATCAGCAATGATAGCTCCGTGTGGAATCCCAGCTGTTGCAGTTCCTGCAATCACTTCTACCTCTGGAAAGGCTTCTTTGATAGCTTCCACAAAGCCATTTTCAATTAGGGTACGAGTTTCTGGATAGGCTAGTGTCACACGATTATCAGTATAAATCGGTGACTTGATACCAGATGCCCAAGTGAAAGGCTCCTCTGGTTTGAGGTAAACGGCTTGAATTTTCAAGAGGTGGCTAGCGATATCTTTAGCAAGTGTCATGGTCTTCTCCTTTTGTTTTTCTAATCTAGTTCTTTAATTCCAGTCCTGTGTCCATTCATCCTTGATGGTATGATAAGCTGCAACAGGGTCTTCAGCTTGAGTAATGGGACGTCCCACTACGATATAGTCACTACCAATTTGATAGGCATCAGCAGGTGTCATAACGCGTTTTTGATCTCCAACAACAGCGCCTGCAGGACGAATGCCCGGTGTCAGACAGATAAAATCTGGATTGGTAGCCTGCTTGATGAGTTGAACTTCCTGTGCCGAGCAAACGACACCATCCAAGCCCGCTTCAGCTGTCTTCTTGGCATAGTGGATCACAGACTCTTGCAGGCTTGTTTGGATATTTTGAAACTCCTGCATCTGAGTTTCTGAGGTTGAGGTCAGCTGAGTGACAGCGATCAATTTAGCTTGGTTTCCAAGGCCTTCACGCGCAGCCTTCATCATCTCTACACCGCCAGCCGCATGAACATTGATCATATCCACACCAAGCTGAGACAGGACCTTCATAGCTGATTTGACTGTATTGGGAATGTCATGCAGCTTGAGATCCAAAAAGACACTATGACCCAGGCCTTTCAAGTAAGACACAATCTCAGGCCCCGTTGCGTAATAAAGCTCCATCCCTACCTTTAAATAAAGGCTTTCTTCTGCTGGAAAAAGAGCTAAAAATTCCTTGACCGCCTCAAAACTAGGAAAATCAAGAGCAATGACTGGACGATGTTCTCGCATAGGTTTCTCCTTTTACCTTTGCTAGTGAGAGAGTCTGGTCAACAGAAGCCACGAAAAAAGGAACCTGCCAACAGCAAGGTTCCACGAAAAATGGGTAGTCTCCACCCTTTCACCGTCTAACCTTAGCTGCCTCTCTGGACTGCTTTAAAGGTTTTTTACTATTCTATTATTTCTACTAGCACTTGTCAAGTAAAAACATGGCAACTAAAGAGCTATAGGAGAAAAGGTAAACCTATCGACGCGATGAACGCTGACTTGTTTGGTTTCGATTGCTCTCTTCCTCCAATTTTTTCTTCTCTTCTTCCAATTTATTCTGCTGTTCTTCCAGCCTTTTCTTCTCTTCCTCTTTCTGTTTCTTCTCAGCTTCCTTAGCCTCTTGTTTGGCTTTTTCCTCAGCCTCCATAATTAGTTTATCCGCCACAGTGTAGCTGTAAATTCCAGCTTCCATGTCGACCACACTTGGTTCTGACAATTGTGGCTTAATCTTACTGTAATATGGCAGTTTCTTACTCATTTCAGAAAGGGGAACCAAGATTTCGTCCGAATCATTCATAGTCAATCGAATTAAATCTGAAGTCACCTTGCTTGGGGCTAGTTCCACCTTTTGGATAGCAGACTTGAGTTCTGGACTAATTTGAGCAAGTTCTGACGTAAAGGTTTTGATTTGTTCGCTGTCATTAAAGAGAACTGATATATAAGTTTCTGGCAGACTCACCAAACTTACCGAACTGGTCTCAAGCTGACCACTTGAAAGGATTGGATAATGACTTTCTCCAGAAACATAGTAGGCTACAATATCATATTCCTTGACCTTGATAGTAAACTTGGTTGGAAATTGATAGACAAGCTGAGCTGATTCAACCCAATAGTTGGACTTGATCTGCTCTTCATATTTTGCCTTATCTAGCAGAAGGTTAATCGTATAATCCGAATCCTGTATGCCTGAAGCCTGTCGAATATCATCAGCTGTAGTTTGCACTGTTCCCTCAACACGAATATCCTTCATGATCGCATAAGGACTGAGCAAATAAGCAGAGACAACCAATAAAAGCAGACTGAGAAACAAAATCGAGATAGCCCGCCAGATATGAACTCCTGGAATTTTCGGTTTGACCGGTTTTTCCTTTACAGGTTTTTTCTCTATTTTTTTATCCCGTTTATCCTCTTTCTCTGTCTTTTTAGACTTTGATTCTTCTTTGACTACTTCTTTTTTGACGTCTTCTGACTCTTCTACTTTTTCCTTAGAATCTTCCTTAGCTGATTTTGAGTCTTTTGGATCAGATTCACTCTCTTGGTCCTCAGTTGCATCTGACTTTTCAGATTTTGAAGCCATTCGAGCTTGTCTTTCCTTTTCCTTCTCCTCAGCTAGGGCCGCCTCTTCCTCAGCCTTCTTTTTTAGATATTCCTGGTTTCGTTTCTGCCATTCTGATAACTCTTTAAATTCTTCGAGGATTTCTTTGCCCTCTTTTTTCTTATCTTTTGACATTTACTTTCCTTATGATAAATCTTTTTTCAACAATTGATAAAAATCTGCTAGAGATTTCAATTCCTTTGAAGCCTTCATCTTAGCTTGGTAATCTTCCTTGTGACTTAGTAAGTGAGAAAGCTTCACTTCTAAACTGTCCAAGGTCAAATCGCTTTCTTGAAGCTCTTCTGCATAGCCTTTTTTTACAAAGTAAGCTGCATTTTCAATCTGGTCTCCACGACTAGCTTCGCGCCCAAGCGGCACAATGACATGTAATTTTGCCATGGCCAAGAGCTCAAAAATCGTATTGGCACCACCACGTGTCACAACAATATCAGCCAATTCCATCAAGGGTTGATAGAGATTGGTCACATAGTCAACACGAAAGAGATTTTGGCTCAACTCATTCAGGCTAGAATCTCCAGTTAGATTGATAATATTGTAGCGCTCTGTCAGCTCTTTCTTATGGTCTGTCACCAATTGGTTAAAGACACGAGCACCTGCAGAACCACCGACAAACAATACAGTTGGCAATTTGGAATTAAAGTGGGTTTGGATATCCACCAATTCATCTGGTTCTGGAGTATTTTGGTCAGAAACCTTGGTCACTGCTCCCACATGCTCGACCTTAGACAAACTTGAAGCTTGTTCAAAGGTTGAATACATCTTCGTCGCAAATTTATAAGCGATTTTATTGGCCAAGCCCATAGACAGGTCAGATTCGTGAATAAAGACAGGTACTCCTGACACACGCGCAGCAATAACTGGCGGTACTGAGACAAAGCCTCCCTTTGAAAAAAGAGCCTGTGGACGAAGTCGCAACATGATAAAGAGAGATTGGACAATTCCCCAGCCAACTTTAAAGACGTCCAGCATATTTTGCCAAGAGAAATAACGACGTAATTTGCCAGTCGCAATGGAATGGAAGGTTACATCTAGACCCGATTTGAGGATTTCTTGGTGTTCGATGCCACGTTTATCTCCAATATAGTGGACTTCCCAGCCATCTTCGATGAACTTGGGCATTAACAAAAGGTTGAGGGTCACGTGTCCAACCGTCCCCCCACCTGTAAAGACAATTTTTTTCATATTATTCCTTTAACTCCGCTACTGTGTCGATAAAGAGGTCGCCACGTACTTCAAAGTTAGCATACATATCCCAGCTGGCATTGGCTGGACTGAGAAGAACCACGTCTCCTTGAGTCGCAAGCTCGTAGGCCTTGCGGGTCGCATCAGCAATATCAGTCGCATCCACATAAGACACACCAGCCTTATCTGCTACCCGTTTGACACGTTCGGCAGACTGACCCAGGATGACCATCTTCTTGAGTCCAGTAATATCTGACACCAATTCGTCAAACTCATTGCCACGGTCCAAACCACCTGCAATCAAAATGACCTTGCTGTTGTCAAATCCTGACAAGGCTTTTTGAGTAGCCAAGATATTGGTTGACTTGCTATCATTATAGAATTTGACACCCTTGATTTCATCCACAAATTGGAGACGGTGTTTGACACCACCAAAGGCTGAAAGAGTTTCTTTGATGATCTGGTTGTCTACACCACGAAGCTTGGCTACAGCAATCGTCGCAAGGGCATTTTCCACATTGTGGCTACCAGGAACTCCGATTTCATTCGCTGCCATGACAACTTCCCCACGGAAGTAGAGCTGACCATCTTCCAGATAAGCTCCATCAACCTTTTCAAGTGTTGAGAATGGTACAACTGTAGCTTGTGTTTTAGTAGCTAATTCTTTTGCCAAGTCTTGGTTAAAGTTCAAGACAAGGAAATCAGACGCTGTCATCTTGTTCTGGATATTCCACTTGGCTGCTACATATTCCTCAAAAGAACCATGATAATCGATATGAGTTGGCATGACGTTGGTAATAACCGCAATCTCAGGATGGAATTCTTGAACGCCCATCAATTGGAAAGAAGAAAGTTCCATAACAAGCGTGTCCTTGTCTGACGCAGTTTGTGCCACTTGACTAGCTGGATAGCCGATATTTCCTGATAAAAGACCATGTTGCCCAGCAGCAGTCAAAACTTCCCCAATCATAGTCGTTGTGGTTGTTTTACCGTTCGAACCTGTGATACCGATAATTGGCGCTTCTGAAATCAAGTAAGCCAATTCCACCTCAGTCAAGACTGGAATCCCCTTGGCCAAAGCCTTTTCAATCATGGGATTACTGTATGGAATACCTGGATTTTTCACCATAAGGGCAAAATCTTCATCCAAGAGTTCCAAAGGATGGCCACCTGTGATAACCTTGATCCCTTCTTCCAACAAACTTTGCGCAGCTGGATTGTCCTCGAATGGTTTCCCGTCATTTACTGTCACAATAGCACCTAGTTTATCCAACAAACGAGCTGCAGATTCACCAGACTTAGCCAAACCTAAAACAAGGACTTTCTTATTTTTAAATTGATCTATTACTTTCATGTCTCGAACTCCATTTCTACTCTTACTATTTTACCATTTTTATGGAAATAATTCTAAACGAAAATGCTCAGATTCAGCATTCTAACAAACAAAAAGAGAGCCAAAGCTCTCTTTTTATCTTCTTTTGTTTTTACTAACCGACATGAGGGTAATATCTCGTAAGCTAAAGTATGCTAGGAAGAGCATGGCGATTGCGATAAAGAATTCTGTCGGTAGCTGAAAAATTTGCAGGACAGACAACATCAGCAAAATCAAGAGTGCTACGAAAGCAAAGACGACAAGGACGATATTGACTGTCCCTTTAATGCTTTGTGGTGTCGCAAATACATAGAGTAGTAATAAGAGGAGTCCTATGATTAAATAAACCATCTTTATCTCTTTCTAGCTCTTATTCAGCTGATTTTTTCTTCTTGTTAGCTTTCTCACGCTCTGCCTTGTTAAGGATTTGTTTACGCAAACGGATAGACTCAGGCGTTACTTCCATGTACTCATCGTCGTTCAAGAACTCAAGAGACTCTTCAAGGGTCAAGATACGAGGTGTCTTGATAACAGCTGTTTGGTCCTTAGTAGCTGAACGAACGTTGGTCATTTGTTTCGCCTTAGTGATGTTAACTGTCAAGTCGTTCTCACGAGAGTTTTCACCGATGATCATTCCTTCGTAAACCTCAGTACCTGGGTTGACAAAGATCGTACCACGTTCTTCGATAGACATGATTGAGTAAGTTGTAGCCTTACCAGCATCGATAGAAACAAGGGCACCACGGTGACGACCACCAATTTCCCCTGGAATCAATGGCAAGTATTGGTCAAAGGTATGGTTCATGATACCGTAACCACGAGTCATTGACAAGAACTCAGTTGAGTATCCGATTAAACCACGCGCTGGAACAAGGAAGACCAAACGAGTTTGACCATTACCAGTTGAAATCATATCCAACATTTCACCCTTACGTTCAGAAAGGCTTTGGATAACAGATCCTTGGTATTCTTCTGGAGTGTCGATTTGAACACGTTCAAATGGTTCACATTTAACACCGTCGATTTCTTTTACGATAACTTCTGGACGAGATACTTGAAGTTCATATCCCTCACGACGCATTGTTTCGATAAGGATTGACAAGTGCAATTCTCCACGTCCTGAAACAGTCCATTTATCTGGTGAATCAGTTGGGTCAACACGAAGGGAAACGTCTGTTTGCAATTCTGCCTGCAAGCGTTCTTCTACCTTACGAGAAGTTACCCATTTACCTTCTTTACCAGCAAATGGTGAGTTGTTGACCAAGAAAGTCATTTGAAGAGTTGGCTCATCGATATGTAGGATTGGAAGAGCTTCTATTGCATCTGTCGGAGTAATGGTTTCACCGACAAAGATATCTTCCATACCTGAAACAGCAATCAAGTCACCTGCTTTGGCTTCTTGGATTTCACGACGTTCCAAACCAAAGAAACCAAAGAGTTTAGTAACACGGAAGTTTTTAGTTGTGCCATCAAGTTTAGAAAGGGTAACTTGGTCACCAACTTTAACAGTACCACGGAAGACACGACCGATACCGATACGGCCAACGAAGTCATTGTAGTCCAAAAGTGATACTTGGAACTGCAAAGGCTCATCTGAGTTGTCTACTGGAGCTGGAATATGGTCGATAATCGTGTCAAAGATTGGTGCCATAGTAGCTTCTTGGTCAGTTGGATCATCTGACAATGAAGAAGTTCCGTTGATCGCTGAAGCATAAACCACTGGGAAATCAAGCTGGTCGTCATCTGCACCAAGCTCGATGAAAAGTTCCAAGACTTCGTCCACTACTTCTGCTGGACGAGCTGATGGTTTATCGATTTTATTGACAACCACGATTGGGACAAGGTCTTGTTCCAAAGCTTTTTTCAATACGAAACGAGTTTGTGGCATTGTTCCTTCGTAGGCATCTACGACCAAGACAACACCGTCAACCATTTTCATGATACGCTCAACTTCTCCACCAAAGTCCGCGTGTCCTGGTGTATCCATGATGTTGATACGAGTTCCGTTGTAGGCAACGGCTGTATTTTTAGCAAGGATGGTAATTCCACGCTCTTTTTCGATATCGTTTGAGTCCATAGCACGCTCTGCCAATTCAGTACGTGCATCAAGCGTTTCTGATTGTTTCAATAATTCGTCAACGAGGGTTGTTTTACCGTGGTCAACGTGGGCGATAATCGCAATGTTACGGATATCTTCTCTTAATTTTGTCATGATTTCCTCTATAATATTCAAAATTTATTTTCTAACTGAACGATTATACCATAATTTCAAGTAAATAACATAATTCAAGCAAGTGTAAATGTTTTCACTCTGCTTTTCTTTTCACGTCAAGCCTTTTCAAAGCAAGCGACTTATGATAAGATAGGCACAGTATGCGTTTAGATAATTTATTAGCCCAAGAAAAAATTAGCCGAAAGGCCATGAAACAAGCCTTACTCAAAGGGGACATTCTCGTCGATGGTTGCCCAGCCCGCTCCCTAGCTCAGAATATCGATACAGGTCTACAGGAACTCCTCTTTCGGGGCCAAATCATTCACGGCTATGAGCACACCTACCTTATGCTTCATAAACCTGCTGGTGTCGTTACAGCCAACAAAGACAAGCAACTTCCGACCGTCATGGACCTGCTGTCACCTGACAGCCAATCTGACAAGCTCTATGCCGTCGGCCGACTGGACCGAGATACGACGGGACTCCTCCTCTTGACCGACAACGGTCCCTTGGGCTTTCAGCTCCTCCATCCCCAATATCATGTCTATAAAACTTATCAAGTCCAGGTTAATGGACTTCTAACACCTGACCATAGCCAAGCCTTTCAAAAGGGAATTGTCTTTTTAGATGGTACTGTCTGTAAACCCGCAAGACTAGAGATTCTATCTGCAAGTCCTTCCTTCAGTCAAGCCTCCATCACCATTTCAGAAGGAAAATTTCATCAGGTTAAGAAAATGTTCCTCTCGGTTGGTGTCAAGGTGACCTCCCTCAAAAGAATTCAGTTTGGTGAGTTTATATTAGACTCAAAACTAGCAGAAGGTCAATACCGTCCCTTGAACCAAAAGGAATTGAAAATCATTAAAAACTACTTAGAGAAAAGTGGATAAAACAAAAAAGCTTTCAAATAAAGCTTTTTTGTTTTTTGCTTATCTAAAAACTACTGCGATTGTTAGAATCCAGTTAAGAACAGAAACTACAAGTCCTACGATGTTGAGAATTTTTTCTGTTTTATAGTCCAGTCCAGATTCTTTTTGGTATGAAAAAGCCAAAACCAATCCTATGATCCCCAAAATCAGGCCCACTATTGGAGAAAGCAAACCAAGGACGATAGATAAGATACCTAAAATAAGTGAAGGTTTTTTCTTTTCTTGTGAATTCATATTATAAAATCTCCTTAAAATTAATATAAATGATGATACCATAAAATGCTATCTTTATCTATCATTCGACTAATTTGGAAATAAGGTTAGCTAGTCTTCACTTTCCCTTTCCAAGAATCCAATCCATAAGAAAGGATATAAATCTCAGAAAAACCTTGTTTTTTCAAGTAAAGTGCTGCATTTGTCACACGTTGCGCACGTTGGTTTTCGTAAAGAAGAACAGGTTTATCCTTACGAAGGGCTGCAAGACTCGTCTTCAACTGACTTGAAGGAATATTGCGTGCACCAAGGATATGTTTTCTGTGAAATTCAGCTGGATCACGCAAATCAATCAATTGACCTGTACGAATCAAGGCTTCAAATTCCTCATTGTCTACAATTTTAGCCGCACGGCGAATACGAAGATAGTTAAAACCCATCCACGCCAACATTGCTAGTATAAGTGCCCACAAAATCCAAGTAACCATTAGTTCTTTTCTCCATTTTTCTCAATATAATCCAATTCTACCTTGTGCTCTCTGCGAAGAACCGCTTCTGCATCTAGATAATCCAGTTTGTCCATCAACCCTGCATCGTAAATCCGAGAGAGTTCCAACTTCATCAGTTCAATATCATATAAGCGTTTTCCCATGTAAACAATAATACCAAATCGTTTGAGGAATTGCTGCACATCATAGAATGTTTTCATAAGTTTCATTCTAGCAAAATTTTGTGTTTTTTTCAAGAAGAGACCCACACAAGAAGTATCGCAGAAATTAAAAAAGCTGCATCTTCTGCAACTTTTTAATCTGGTGGAAAATAGCCCAACTGCTCAGCGATATGAATCGCCTCCTGCCTGTTAGCCACTCCCAATTTTGAAAAGATATTGGCCAAGTGATTGGAAACTGTACGTTTACTCACATAGACCTTGTCACAGACATCATCAATGGTCAAGCCATTTCTAACCAGTTCTAGTATCTCGATTTCTCGTGGTGTTAACACCTCTACCATCACTTCATCTGAAAAGACCTTACCACCTAGATAAATCTTTTCCAGTTTTTTCACCAACTCATCTGGGTCCATACTTTTGTCCAGAAAGCCATAAGCCCCCATAACTTTAGCTCGGTGTTCATACATTTTTTTACTGTAACCTGTCAAAATCACAACCTTACTAGAACAACCATTGTCGATAATCTCTTGTGCCAAGGTCAGCCCATCATCTTGATACAGACTCGTCAGGTTGATATCAATCAAAATAATGTCGTAGTCATTAAAAGCAATCTCCGAAATAGTCGAAAAATTATCCACTAACTGGACCTTTTTAATGTTTTCCGATAACTCTAAAATCATCTTGATACTTTGGCTAAATAATTTATGATCATCAATTAACAAAATTTTCATAACACAACTCCTTATCAATCGGGAGAGTAATTTCTACACGAAATCTCTTATTATTTTCAAAAATCTGCATTTGACCACCTAAAACACTAATTTTATTAGACATATTTTTCAAGCCATAACCTAAGGATTTTTCTGTTTGAAGGCAGTCATTTTCAGAAATGATAAAAATAGTGTCATCATGCACATTAATCTTCAAAGAAATCGTTCCACCACTAGCGTGCTTAACGGCATTGGTCGCCAACTCCTCAACCAGACGATAGGCAATTTTATCGTAAGGAGATAAAAGCCTAAAGTGAGCAGGAAACTGTGTGACGACTTCATTTTCTGCGTGATAGCGCTTGACAATCCGATTAATCAGCCCTTGATACTGGATGTCTAACTGCTCGTCTGTTTCTACCATTGGCTGATAATAATCCATCCGCTCACGAATCCGCTGAACCAACTCCTCTGTCACCAGATTGATCTGTTCACCAAAAGCTTGATTGCTACTATATTTATTGAAATTTTTTATCGCCATCACATTTTGCAGGATTTCATTGTGAAGAAATTCGGAGAACTGTTGTTCTGTGTCTTCATTTGCCAGCAGACTTTTCACCATACGATTACGCTTTAAAAAGAGAACTTTTACATAATCCCTAGCATCTAGCATTTCAGCAGAACGAAAAAGGCGAATCAATTCTTCCGAACAAATCCCGAACAATAGTAACATGATATTCAATACCAAAAAGCTCATGTTTAAGTCTAGATGAAAGATGATGAAAATACCTACTAACAAAAACATAACTAGTAAAAATAAGCGTGAAAAAGCTTTTATATAGGACAACTTCAACTCTACTACCTTTTTCTGAAGAGAGTTAATAATTGTTTTGAGATGCAAAAAAGCAAGTATTCCAATAATCTCAAGATACCAGACTAGGTTTATCACTCCTGAGCCCCTCGTATTGATATACAAAAAGAAATAAGAAAGAGGCAATATCAAAGCTAATATCCACAAATTTCGTCTCTGATACTTGAGTTTACTTTTCAACTCTTTATGATATAAAATCAGTAAAATCAAGGGAACAAGGTTTAAAAAGAAAGACGCAAACAAGGATAGAAATAGAAAAATTGAAGGACTTAACAGATACGAACTAATGGTGATTAGTGTCAACACAAAGGCCACACTCAACAGTTCTTCTCCTATTTTCTCTCCCAGAAAGATAATAGACAGAGAACTATACACCAATAAAAAAGAGTTGAGCGGATGAAGAATATCAAAAAAGTGCAACAGGGTGCTCGCAACTCCTTGATTAAATATGGATTGCCAGCTAATGAGAAACATCATCAGGAGCAACCAAAGTTTCAACTCACTATAGCGAAAGGTCACAATATTACAAATATAGCTAAATACAATTAAAGCAATAATCAGCAATAAAACCATCTGCAAAGAAAAATCTGTCGAAAAGTCCAGAGGAATCCTATAATAAATATAAATCATCAAAGCTAGATGATTAAAAATCGTCAACCACCACAATAAAAGTGAGTTTTTCGAGAGCGATTTGACAAACTGTTTCATATGTATCCACTTCCTGAACTACTTTAATATCATTATAACACAATACCAGAATTGTCGGATTGGCAACTCTGGTATTTGACTTAATTTTCAATAATTTGCCAACTTACTCTGTAAGTCACTAGCAGGTAAAGAACAAATAGTAAGACCGCTATTCCCAGATAGGTGATATCAATAGAAATGCTGGTATTAGCGAAATTCTCAAAATAGCCCAAAAGAGCGGTACTCAAGGAAAATGCTAGCGGACCTGCGATAACCAGCGGAACCAAGAAATAACTTAGAATCTGTTGCAAAAGAATAGAGCGATTTTGCTTTCTCTTGTTACCAAGAAGGTATAAGATTTGATAATCATTGACACTATCCAAAGAACTTGTAGAAGTTTGAAGTGACAAGATACTGAGGGAAATAATGATAAAAATAACACTGACAAAAATCATGACAAAGACAATGACGCCCATAAATCCAAGGTAAACCTCAAAAATACTTCCTTTCGTTTGATAGGTGAACGAATTCAACTCTGCTCCATCACGAGTGAAGTAGTATTTTTCAATCCACTGACTCAAGAATGTTTCTACTTCCCGTTTGTCAATGTTTTCTTTGAAATTGGCAACATAGGTCGTGTGGTCTTCCGTCAATCCAACTACTACCTTATCTGGTACAATCAAGGTTCCTGCGTCATTTAGACCTACTGAAGATAAAAAGTAAACTGTTTCAAGTGGCTTTGAAGAGGCAAGGTTGAGAGAATGACCGTTAATCATGAGGGTTTTGGTCGTTGATAGAAAGTCCTGGATCTGCTTGGCAGTTCCTTTATAGTTGGCATTGACCAGAAATTGGTCTTCTGCTAAGTCAACCGCTTTTTTCCCTTGCAGTTTGCGGAGGTGATTGTAGGCAGAAATTCCTAAAATCGGTACTTTTGATTCAGGAAGTTTCTTATCATGCTCCCAGAGATTGCTGGTATCAATCAAATCTTTATAGATTACATCACTAGAATAGCTAGGATAGCTGTACTCCTCTTTGATGAGGTTAAAGTCAAATCCATCTGCTTTCAATCTGTCTTTGACAGATTCCTGAGAAAATTGAAACTCTTGACCACGGTAGAGATTGACAGTTACATCATAAGGTGAGTATTTGTTCAGCTCTCGGTTCATAGTCGTATAGGCACTACCACTAAAAACGAGTAAGCTGAGAGCCAGTGTCAAGGTCAAGGATAAGACAGCCAACGTGACCGAATTACTATCAGCTTGTTTTGAAAATTGTCGGATTTTAAAAGTGTTTAGTTTGTTATAGTAGGTTTGAGGCAGTTTTCTAAGGGAGACCAAGATAAAATGGCTCAAGGTATTGTAAAATAAAATCACAAAAATCACGAAGACAGATACCAGCAAGATACCCCAGCTTTTCAAGAATGATAGATGGTGATAGTCTGAAAAATAGAGAGCACCAAAACCGATAACAGCTGTCGAAAGAATAAAGAGAAGTACTTGAAGAACTGGCTTGCCTTTTGCCAAGACAGATTTCTTGACCCCATTTTCTTGAATGAGTGCAATGATATTTTGCTTTCTAAAAGTGATAATGTCCATAACACCAACAATAAAACTGGTTACCAAATAGGAATAAACTAGTAAGATGACAGACTTACTATCAAAGAAAACCAGATTACCAAAGTAATTAGCCATGAAAAACTCAGATGCAATCTTAGCTAGAATGACCAGTAAGATCACTCCAAGAAAGAAACCTAGAATCAAGGAAAAGATATTGACCAGCATGGTTTCAAAGAACAGGGTACGGATAATCTGCTTCTTCTTCATTCCCAGCGTTGCATAAAGTCCCAACTCTTTCTTGCGCCGTCCCAGCACAAAATTTGTGGCGTAAACGATGAGAAAGGCAATCGCCGATAGAATCAGATAGGAAAGCAAACCCATGTACTGGCTCATCACCGTCGTCAACGTTTCCTTTGCTCCTGATAAACTTTGCATCACTGGATGGCTTGGTAAAGCATTAAAAGCGTAGAGCAAGCTATAAATCAAGGTCAGACTGAAAAAATAGATGGTATAGGTCTGTAAATTTCGAAATACATTTCGTAAAATCAATTTTGGATACATACTTTCCCCCTCCTATCTGGTACGGCTGTATATCTCTTGCAAATACTCTTCATTAGATAAGCTGTTACGTTTCAAATCATCCATAATCTTTCCATCACTGAGTAGCACCATCCGTGAGGAATACTTTGCTGCAGCAGGGTCGTGGGTGACCAATAAAATGGTGATCCCAAAACTTTTATTGATTTCCTGCAAAAGTGCCATCAGTTTTTCAGAATTGGCAGAGTCCAAGGCTCCTGTCGGCTCATCTGCGATAATCAGTTTAGAATCATCAATCAAGGCTCTAGCAGTTGCCACACGTTGTCGCTGGCCACCTGATAACTGATTAGGAAACTTATCTTTTAAGTTTTGGATGGCCAACTTATTCAAAATTTCCTCAATCTTATCCTGATGTTTTTTGATATTTTTCCCCTGAATTTGAAGAGGTAGGACAATATTTTCATAAACTGTCAAGGTTTCCACCAAGTTGTAAGCTTGGAAAATATAGGAAATGTTTTTAGCACGATAGTCAGCTAGGTCATTTTCCTTGGCATGGATGATGTCAAAATCTTCAAATTGAATTTCACCTGATGTTGGTTTATCAATCGTTGAAATACAGTTGAGGAGTGTTGTTTTTCCACTACCACTGGCCCCCATAATTGCCAGAAATTCTCCTTTTTCAACAGACAAGTTCACATCTAATAAAGCATAAACGATATTATCCCCTTGACCAAATGTTTTTGTTAATCCTGTCACGATAAGCTGTTTCATCATTTCATTCCTCCGTTTCTTTATTACTCTCTCATTATACGGTTTCTTTCGAGGTTTTCCATGAGTATTTTGTGCAACATATTCAAGTTATAAAAAACCGATGCCTTTTTCAGGTATCGGTTGATGTTGATTATTTGCGATCGTTTCTTTTTTTCATAAAGTAAACAATCCCTATGACAACAACTCCTAAGACCAGTACAGGTGCATAGAAATCTAGTGTTCCAATAATTCCTTCCATTTTATCCTCCTGTCAAAAAATAGAGAGTTTTATCCACAGCGCACGTTTGACGAAATACATTCATAAGAATATGTAAATCACCAACCACAGCGCCCCTGTGCTGTTAATCTAACAGCCGTACGCCACACAGCAGCGGATTTACCATCTAATTCTTGGCTATTAATTTCCATAATCCAAAGAATCAATCTCAAAGTTGTCTTGTTTTATTTGTATTTCTCCCCGTAAATATAACACCAAATCAAAATGTTGTCAATGTTTTGTAATAAAACACTAGAATTTTCCTTTTGTTTTATCTGGCAGCGAACATTATTTGTCGTACACTCATAGAAACAGGTGAAACACAATCCACAGCGGCCTGCTAGTGTCATTTTAAAAGCTGTGTACCACTAGCTTGTAATTTCCCGAAAAGTTCTTGGTTTTCAACCTCGAAACTTAGAGAATCAATCTCTGGACGACTTGTATTTTTAGCCATAAGGTTACTTCCTTCTTTTAGATGATCATCTTTACAGTAACTAGTATAAACTCTAGTATTGGATAAGTAATGAGTAAATCGTGCAAATTTCTTATTTTCGAGTAAAATTTTTAATCTTATTTACTAAATGGTTTAGAAATTTCTTCTTAACTACTTTACAGAGACCCACACACTCCCCCTGATTTTCCTATCTTCCTTGGCGATTCTGAGGCAAGTGTGGTACAATAAAAACATGAGAATTCAACAATTACACTATATTATCAAAATCGTCGAAACTGGCTCCATGAATGAGGCAGCTAAGCAACTCTTTATCACTCAGCCAAGTCTTTCCAATGCTGTGAGAGATTTGGAAAATGAAATGGGCATTGAAATCTTTATTCGTAATCCTAAGGGTATCACCTTGACCCGTGATGGGATGGAGTTCCTCTCTTATGCCCGTCAGGTTGTCGAGCAGACCCAGCTTCTGGAGGAACGCTATAAAAATCCTGTCGCCCACCGCGAACTCTTTAGCGTTTCGTCTCAACACTATGCCTTTGTGGTCAATGCCTTTGTATCGCTACTCAAGAAAAGTGATATGGAAAAATACGAGCTTTTCCTTCGTGAAACTCGTACTTGGGAAATTATCGATGACGTCAAGAATTTCCGTAGTGAGGTCGGTGTCCTCTTCTTAAACAGCTACAACCGTGATGTTTTAACGAAAATGCTGG
The DNA here is from genome assembly GCA_946190205.1 of Streptococcus mitis. GTDB lineage: Bacteria > Bacillota > Bacilli > Lactobacillales > Streptococcaceae > Streptococcus > Streptococcus mitis_DI. The sequence continues at coordinate 155,399 of CAMHZO010000002.1, forward strand.
ATGACAACCACCTGCTGGCTCACCATCTCTTCACAGCGCAACCGCATATCTTTGTCAGCAAGACTAATCCTCTGGCAAAGAAAGACAAGGTCAAACTGTCTGATTTGGAGAATTTCCCTTATCTCAGCTATGACCAAGGAACTCACAACTCCTTCTACTTTTCAGAAGAGATTCTCTCGCAGGAATACCACAAAAAATCTATCGTAGTCAGCGACCGTGCTACCCTCTTTAATCTCTTGATTGGTCTGGATGGTTATACCATTGCGACAGGGATTTTGAACAGCAACCTCAACGGAGACAATATCGTTTCTATCCCACTGGATATTGATGACCCAATTGAGCTGGTCTATATCCAGCATGAAAAAACCAGCCTATCTAAGATGGGCGAACGCTTTATCGACTATTTACTAGAAGAAGTCCAGTTTGATAGTTGAGAAATGATAAGAACCAATATGTAGGCCAGCAACAACCTACGCATTGGTTCTTTTTATTTATAATTAAAAGTCTCCCCTGCCAACTTATCAGCTAACTTAGGAAAGAGGGTATAAAACTTATGGGCTAAGTTCAACAAAATCGGAAGATTAAGTTCTCGTTTGTTTTTTCCTATAATCTTGACAATCTTTTTAGCCACTGCATCTGGTTCTAGCAGGAAGCGGTCAACTGATTTAAGATAGGTGCCATCTGGGTCAGCCTGGTCAAAAAATCCTGTACGGATTGGTCCTGGATTGACCGTCGTTACATAAACACCGTAGGACATGAGTTCGAGACGCAGAGCATTTGAAAAACCAATGGCTGCAAACTTGGTCGCTGAGTAAAGGCTGGACTTGCCAGTAGCAATCAAACCTGCCATGCTGACGATATTGATGATATGGCCTTTTCGCCTTTCCTTCATACGAGTCGCAAGGCGACGAGACAGATTCATCAAAGCAAAGGTATTGACCTCGAACATCTGGTGAATATCTTGGTCAGAAATCTGGTCAAATTCCTCAAAAATTCCGTAACCAGCGTTGTTAATCAAGACATCAATCTTACCATAACGGAAATAGAGGTCAGTTACCAGAGTTTCTAGGGCTGAATCATCGGTAATATCGATTTCAATCAATTCTGCATGGGGATGATTTCCGTAGAGTTGGGCTAATTTTGCCTTATCTCGACCAAGCAAGATGAGCTGGTCTTCTGGCAAAAGTTTGACCATTTCTTGGGCTAGACCACCGCTAGCTCCGGTAATGAGAATAGTAGGCATACTTATCCTTTCTGTGACTGCTAGATTTCCACTTCTTCCAAGTCTTTGACTACATGCACATTTTCAAAAATTGTAGCCGCATCTTTCTTGAGTTTGCTGATATCTTTTGAAAGGAAACGGGCACTGATATGGTTGAGCAGGAGTCGTTTGGCACCTGCTTCTACTGCGACCTCCGCTGCCTGCATATTGGTTGAGTGACCATGATTACGGGCAATTTTCTCATCGCCTTTGCCATAAGTTGATTCATGGACCAAGACATCAGCATTGACAGCCAGACGTACGCTGGCATTGGTTTTGCGGGTGTCACCTAGAATAGTGATAATTTTACCAGGACGAGGAGCTGAGATATAGTCTGCTGCCTTGATTTCAGTACCGTCTTCTAGGACAACATCCTGACCGTTTTTGATTTTTCCAAAAAGCGGGCCAAATGGGACACCAGCCGCCTTGAGCTTTTCAGCATCCAGCGTTCCTTCAAGGTCCTTTTGCATGACACGATAACCAACACAGAAAATAGTGTGGTCCAGCTCTTCTACATACACCGTAAATTTATCGGTCTCAAGGATTTTCCCAAGGGAATCTTGGTCAAACTCATGGAAATGAATGCGGTAGGGCAGACGAGAACCTGACACACGAAGGCTGGTTAAGACAAATGACTTGATTCCCTGAGGTCCATAGATTTCCAAATCTGTCTGCTCTTCATTGGCTTGAAAGGCACGGCTAGAAAGGAATCCTGGCAAGCCAAAAATATGGTCTCCATGCAGGTGTGTAATAAAGATTTTACTGACCTTACGTGGTCGAATTGTGGTCTCCAGAATGCGATTTTGCGTACCTTCTCCACAGTCAAAGAGCCAGACTTCGTTAATCTCGTCCAAGAGTTTCAGGGCGAGACTTGAAACGTTGCGGGCTTTAGAGGGCTGACCAGCCCCCGTTCCTAAAAATTGAATATCCATTCGATACTTTCTAATTAATCAATATATAACATGGCTGTGCGGTTTTCCGATCGGAAATAGCGCTTGCCAGAAAAAGCTGTAGCTTCTTGTAATAACTCCTCTTGGCTGTAACCTTTAAGACACTTGCGACCATCAGCCAAACTTTCCAAATCTGTCAAAGCTGTAAGATTTTCCACGCTCACAACTTCTTCTTCCCCGACAGCCTTCATATAAATCTTGCCAGACTCCTCAAAGACTAGCTGATGGGGAAAAATTTGCGCAATTTCAAAGAGCAAGTCATCCGAAATCTTCTCTTCATTTTCAGAGAAAATCCGACCAAGACCCTCACTCTCATAACAAAAACCAAAGGATTTACCAGACAGATTAAGCCGAATAAAAGGCTTGTTTTCTAGGGTGAAACTTGGCTCATCATTGTAGAGATTCAGTTCCTGACTGAGTTCCGCAAAATAATCCGTCGCTGCTTGAGGACTCTTTTTCTGGTAGAGTTCTGCAAAGTAAGCATTGACCACGCTGGGCGGAGGTGTGATCAGTGCCAACTGCTCCTGCTCTGTCTTGCCAGTTAGAAGCTGATCTAGATAGACCTTGTCCAGACTTGTATAGCCCCCATATTTTAGAGCTAATGTTTTGATATCAGTCATAAAATTCTTCTAACCTCCATTTGTTTTTCTCAGAAATGTAGCCTGTAATCACTTCGCCATCCTCCTGATAGTCACGCTCTTCCAAAATCGCAACACTTTCTAAATCATGAATCTTGTAGGACTTGGAAAAAGGCACGCGCAGGGTAAAGACTTCAAAAATATCCTTGATTTTCTCTAAAAACAAAGCCTGCAAATTTTCACGACTATTCTCAGACTTGGCAGAAATGAGGGCATAAGGCGTTTGGGTAGGCGTGAAATCCTCCACCAAATCCGCTTTATTATAAAGGGTCAAGCGAGGAATATCTTCCATGTCCAGGTCTTTCATGATGGACAGGACTGTTTTTTCATGCTCCTCGTGGTAAGGATTGCTGGCATCGATAACATGAACCAGAAGGTCCACATGCTTGCTTTCTTCCAAGGTTGACTTAAAACTGGACACCAACTCTGTCGGCAAATCTTGGATAAAGCCCACGGTATCTGTCAAAGTTACTTGAAGATTGCCCCCCAGATGGATACTCTTAGTCGTCGCGTCCAGAGTTGCAAAGAGCTCGTCCGCTTCATACTGGATCTTACTGGTCAAGGTGTTCATGATAGTTGACTTCCCAGCATTGGTATAACCAATCAAACCAATCTTAAAGGTGCTGGACTCCAGACGTTTTTCTCTGACAGTCGCCCGATTTTTCTCAACCACCTTGAGCTGGCGCTCGATATCCGTGATTTGGTTGCGAACGCTACGACGGTTCAATTCCAGCTGGCTTTCACCAGGTCCACGGGAACCAATTCCCCCTGCCTGACGGCTGAGCATAATCCCCTGACCAACCAAGCGAGGCAGGAGATATTTGAGTTGTGCTAGGTGGACTTGTAGCTTGCCTTCGTGACTTCGAGCTCTCATGGCAAAGATATCCAAAATCAACTGCATACGGTCAATAACCTTAACACCGAGAACTTCTTCTAAATTGACATTTTGCCTTGGCGTCAGACGGTTGTTGACGATGACAGTGGTAATTTCTTCTGCATCCACCATGAGCGCAATTTCTTCTAACTTACCTGAACCGACGAAGGTCTTGGAGTCATACTTTTCACGTTTCTGTCTGTAGCTATCGACTACGACTGCCCCAGCTGTCTTGGCTAGACTGGCCAACTCTTCCATGGAGAGGTCAAAATTGTCCATGCCTTGCAATTCCACACCGATAAGCAGAACTCGCTCCTCTTTTTTCTCCGTATCAATCATCTAAAAACTCCTCAATCTGGCTAAAAATGCGGTCTTGCACACCAGATTCTCCAATCTGATAAAAGGTGACCTGCATGCGATTACGGAACCAGGTCAGCTGACGCTTGGCAAAACGACGAGTCGCCTGTTTAAGACTCTCACTAGCTTCCTCTAAAGTCTGCTCTCCACGAAAATATGGAAAAAGTTCCTTGTAACCAATCCCTTTAGCAGCCTGCACATTAGGGTAATGATCAAAGAGCCACTTAGCCTCATCCAAAAGCCCAGCCTCAAACATTAGATCTACTCGGCGATTGATACGCTCATAAAGCTGACTACGCTCATCATCCAAGCAGATAATCAGCGGTTCATACAAGGTCTCTTGATTTTCCAAATCCTGACCAAAATGGGCAATTTCCAAGGCACGCATAGCACGACGACGATTAAACTGGGGAATCTCAAGGCCTGCTTGGTCCACAAGATGAGCTAGTTCCTCATCTGTATAAGGCTCCAAACTAGCTCGATAAGCTAAAATCTCTTCATGGGGAGTCTCCCCACCTAGGTGGTAACCTTCAAGCAAGCTCTGGATATAAAGTCCAGTCCCGCCAGCAATAATAGCTAGCTTGCCCCGGCTGTGAATATCCTCAATAGCCATCTTAGCTTCTGAAACAAAATCAAAAGCCGAGTAAGACTCGGTTACCTCTCTAACATCGATTAAATGATGAGGAACAGTTGCCTGCTCTTCTGGACTAGCCTTAGCCGTCCCAATATCAAGTCCTCGATAGACTTGCTGGCTATCTCCACTAACCACTTCGCCATTAAAACGCTCGGCCACTTCAATGGCAAGGGCTGTCTTTCCAACTGCAGTCGGTCCAACAATCACAATTATTTTTGTTTTCATCTTTTTTCCTTGAAAAATTCCCATTTTTTCGTTACTATTATTATAACATAAAAAGGTCAGTCAGAAAAATGTGACCTCTTGAGGAGGCTGGCTGATATAGAATATAAAGGAGGAAGACTCATGGCTAAAGGATTCGCTAAAGGTCTTGTAACAGGTGTCGCAGGAACTGTCGCTGCAGTCGCAGGTGCAGTATACGCATTTAAAAAGAAAGTAATCGAACCAGAAGAGCAAAAAGCAGCTTTCATCGAAGAAAACCGTAAAAAAGCAGCTCGTCGCCGCGTATCACGTTAAGAAACAAAAGAAGTTGGGATTCATTGTCTCAACTTCTTTTTTCTATTCTTTTAAATAGCTAGGTCAAACTTCAACTGTGGCTTGACAGGGTCATAATCCACCAACTCAAAGTCTTCTGCTTTAATATCAAAGAAATTAGTCCCATCTGGCACATTCAAAACCAAACGTGGTTGGCAGTTTGACGGATCCCGACGAAGCAATTCCTGAGCTTGTTCAAATTGATTGTCATAGATATGGAGGTTGTTGATAAAGTAGAAGAACTTCCCAATCTTCCAGCCAAAATGCTTGGCAATCATCATTTGAAGAGCCACATACTGCATAGCATTGATGTGGTGGGCCACCAGCATATCGTTAGAACGCTGGGTCAAGGTCGCATCCAGATAGATTTCTCCATCAACACGGCGGACATCAAACATGGTCTGAAAGGCGCATGGGAGCAACCCATCTGTTTCTTCGAAAGCTTGATAATCCCAGAGCGAGATGATATTACGACGATTCCAAGGATTGGCTTCCAACTGCTTGAGAAGCTTATTGATGATATCGTGTTTCTTAACAACGGCACCATAGCGCTCACCGATGGTTCCTGTATCTCCCACTTCCCAGTCATTCCAGTAGTGAACATTGTACTTGCTATTCAGTACTTCTAAGCTATTAGACTGATCTTGGTAAATCCAGAGCACTTCCTTTATGGCTGATTTGATTGCAATAGGACGTAAGGTTGTGATAGGAAATTCTCCCTTGGCCAAGTCATACTCGGCAAATGCACCCGTTACATACTTGGAGTTAGCAACAGTTCCATCCTTATACTTAGGACGTGCCTGCTCAGAAAAGACACCGTCTTTGAGGATTCGTTCAATATTTTCTTTAAAAATCGTATCTGCTTTTGTCATTTACTCTCACCTCATTTATTGTCCTAACTAGTATAGCATAAAAAAAGCTTTTCTACATGCTCAGATAATCAATAGCTTTCTTGTATTTTTCAAATCGTTCCAGATTCTTTTCAGTAATTGTAGCTAGTCTAGATAAATCTGAATTATGTTTCAAATCTGCTAATTTGACACAACGTGCTATAGGATTCGATTTAACAAGTTCCAAATATTGTTGATAATCTTGTCCCTTTTTCTTGGTCAGTACCTGCACTGCAGTAACAACAGTCTCTGGTAAACCAGCCAATATTAGTTCTTCTGCTGTATAAGGGCTATCTTCAAGAACATCGTGCAATAGAGCGACTGCCTTTTCTTCTTGCGTATCGACCAGACTTGCTACAAAAAGAGGGTGTTTGATATAAACTACTCCAGCCTTATCATATTGTCCCTCATGTGCTTTTTTTGCGATGGACAAAGCTAATTCAAACATGGATTGTTCTGACTTATTCATTTAAAATCTCCTTTCTAAAATCAAAAAGTTAAGAGTTATATTTACAATTATGATCTTGAAAAAGAGCCTGATGAATCACCAAGCTCTGTCATTTTTATTTTATTGCAATACAAGTGATGCTGCTCCGATAACTCCAGCGTCATTTCCTAGAGTTGCAAGAGCTAGTTTAGTAGTTGTGCGTACTTGTGGGAAGGTATTTTCATCGTAGACTTTTTGAACACCTTGTAGAAGGAATTCTCCCGCAGCTGATACACCACCACCGATAACGATTGTTGATGGGTTTAGGATTGAGCCAATGTTAGCACAAGCGATTCCCAAGTAACGTGAGAAGTTACGGTAAACGATCAAAGCAAGATCGTCTCCTTCTTTTGCCAAATCAAAGACAGTCTTAGCGGTTACTTCTTCTCCATTATCAATCAAGCGTTTCAAGGCTGCATCGCCTTCGTATTCATCGGCATAGCGACGAGTCAAGTTGACAATCCCTGTTGCTGAAGCAACTGTCTCAAGGCAACCTTTCTTACCGCAAGTACATGCGATTGGTTGATCAAAGTCAACAGTGATATGACCAAGCTCACCTGCTGCACCAGCAACACCGTGAAGCAATTTGCCTTCAGCGACGATACCGCCACCAACACCAGTACCGAGTGTCATAAATACAACATCTGGTTGGTTATCACCAGCCCCCATCCAACGCTCACCAAGAGCAGCTACGTTGGCATCATTATCGATGAAGAATGGAATACCCAAGGCCTTTTCAATCTTCTCTTTAATTGGTTGAAGGGTTTTCCAGTTGAGGTTGTAGGCACCGATAACAGTCCCTTTTTCACGGTCAACCACACCTGGTGATCCCATCCCAATTCCTTGGAAGTCCGCTGCTGCCAATCCAAGCAAGTCCAAACGATGCTGAATAGACTCAATCATATCATCTACGATATGACTTCCCTCATCCAAAATATTAGTCTTGATAGACCATTTTTCTTGGATTTCTCCTGCTGTTGTTAAGATTGCAAATTTGATAGAAGTTCCACCAAGGTCAATCCCAATAATCTTTTGACTCATCATATTCTCCTTTTTTATTATGAATTAATTGAAAATGCTTACAGATATAGTATAACAAAATTCACTCATTTATGCAAAGGTTTGCATTAACTTTCTAGATTTTATCCTTACTTATGGTTTCCATAGACCTGAAGCATCTACATAGTAGCGGCCTCCATCAACTCGCTCATTTTTAGCCATTTTACCATCTGATTTCAAATAGTAGTTTCCTTGCCATGCATTGCGAGCATAAGAACCATCTGATTTCAAGTAATACCAGGCTTGATAAGAAGAGTCATAAACCCACTCACCTTGTGCCATTTTACCGTTTGATTTAAGGTAATAAGCTCCTTGCCATGCATTTTTTGCATAAGAACCATCTGATTTCAAATAATACCAAGCTTGATAAGAAGAGTCATAAATCCATTCACTCTGTGCCATTTTACCATCAGCTTTCAGGTAATAGCTTCCCTGCCATGCATTTTTCACTGGATTTCCATTTCCATCAAAATAGTACCAAGAACCGTCCTGCTTAACCCAACCACTTGCTGTGGATGAAGTTGTATCAGTTTGAGTTGTAGCCGCTTGTTTTGCTTTAAAAGCACCCTTAGGAGCATTTTTCAATTCGCAAGCCACACCATCATGATCGCGGTCTAACTTGGCAGAATAACCAGGTTCTCCCTCGTGAATATCTGCGTATCCATTCGCCCAAGCTTCTTTACAACTAGAAAAATGAATGTTTTCTTCTGCTAACACAGGTTGTGAAAACAAGGCTAAAACTGGCAAGGTAGCCAGACTCATTTTTAAAAATAAACGTTTATTCATTTCTTTCTCCTATGATGATGTTATCGATTTCACTATTATTTTATCAAACTTATTTCAGCAATTCAAGGAAAGGTTTAATCTGTTCAGCAAACTCTTTTGGTTTTTCCTTATTCAAAACATGAGGGCCGTCCGGAATAATCTGAAATTGGGATTCTGATATTAGTTTATGAAGACTTCTCATAGAGCTAAGATTCGGTTTATCTTTGCTGCCACAAATTAGTAAGGTTGGATAAGAACAAGTTCTTGATATATCAGTTAAATCAAGTGTCTTCAATTCCTCAGAAACTCCGACCATAAGAACTTTGTCTGCTCCCTGTTTTTCAAATACTCTTTTGGGAAGTAGTTTAAATATCAGCAACTGAATGTAAAAAGGGATATTGCCAGCTAGTTTCAATGGACAGCCTGACAAAACCAAGGCCTGAAGATTTGGTAAATCGTAACTGGAAAGTTCTAGTGCCAGAGCAGCACCTAAGGACAATCCAACCAAAATAAAAGGTTCTGTCTCCTCTGACAAGTGTTGATAAATGCGCTCCTTGGCTTCTTGATAGGTAGCAACTCCGGAAGGAAATAACTCTAGGGCTTCAGAAGGATAATCTACAAGCAACTCTTGCACTTCTTTCCAACTATCTGCTGACTGACCTAGGCCATGTAAAAATATTAGTTTCATTTAGCTCTCCTTTACTGACAATTCATACAAACCCCTCACCGCGTTACAGCCATAGATGGCTTCTGCTTGAGCAAAATCTGCCAAGGTCAAGACTTTCTCTTCTACCTGTCCTGTTTCCAGCAAATGCTGACGATAAATTCCTGGCAAGATTCCAAGTCGGATAGGCGGTGTGTAGAGTTTCCCATCGATTTTCAGAACCAAATTTCCGATAGAGGTTTCAAGAAGTTCTCCTTTTCCATTATGGTAAATCTTCTCTTGTTTCCCTAGGCTCAAGTGAGGTCGGTAGCTTGTTTTGAAGTAGGTAAAGGCTTGTTGCAAATTAGCTTCTTGCAGACAAAATTGGGCCTGACAAAAGCTTGTACTAAGGGGTGTTAATACTTGGCGATCGACTTCTATCTCTCCAGACTTGCTAAGGCTGATTCGAAAGCGATAATCTTGATTATCATCACAAACCTGACACTCCTCCTCTATCTTTTGTTTCAAGTTTTCTGAATCAAATGGAAAGGCAAAATACCGACTAGCTTTTCTCAGCCTTTCCAAATGTTGATCTTCAAACAACAAGTTCTTCTGACTGATTTTTCCAGTCGTAATCAGTTGGAAACGAGCTTGTTTACGATAGAGAACAGCTGCCTTTTGATGAACCTCGCGGTATTCAGATTCCCAAGTGCTATCCCATGTAATACCTCCACCAACTCCATAGATAGCTTTTTCTTGATGCAGTTGAATGGTCCGAATAGCAACATTAAAAATCCGTCGTCCATTTGGAAGCAAGAGACCAATGGTTCCACAGTAGACTCCGCGCGGTTGTGGTTCCAAGTCCTTTATAATCTCCATAGTCGCAATTTTCGGAGCTCCTGTTATGGAACCACAAGGAAATAGAGAACGGAAGATTTCAACAAGGTCAACATCCTCTCGCAACCGACTCTTGATAGTCGAAGTCATCTGCCAGACAGTCGAATATTGCTCCACTTGACACAAACGCTCCACATGCTCACTCCCCACTTCAGAAATACGATTCATATCATTGCGCAAGAGGTCCACAATCATCATATTTTCAGAGCGATTTTTGGGATCTCGTTCTAACCAACTAGCTTGGGCAAGGTCTTCTTTGTCAGTCATGCCACGCTGAGTCGTTCCCTTCATTGGTCGCGTAATCAACTCACGGTCATTTTGCTCAAAAAAGAGCTCTGGACTCATGGAAATCACTGCCATCTCATCATGTTCAACATAGGCATTGTAGCCTGCCTCCTGCTCTACCACCATATGATTGTAGATGGCAAAAGGATTGGCACTTAAGTCTTGCTTGAGTTGGACTGTGTAGTTGACCTGATAGGTGTCTCCCTGCCGCAAATGATGGTGAATCTGTGCAATAGCCTTTTCATAGTCCTCTGCAGACGTTACTTCCTGCCAATTTGAAGGCAAATCCACCTCATCATAAGTCAGAGGAATAGGGGAGGTCTCCACCCTATCGTGAACAGTAAAGTAAAGCAAATACTCGTCCAATAAAGGTGCCTTATGAACTGCTAATTTCTCCTCAAAAGCAGGTGCAGCCTCGTAGCTGACATAGCCCACCACATAATAGCCTTGCTCTTGGAAACTTTCCACTTGTGCCAGCAAATCTGCCACTTCTGCTATATTTCTCGTTTTCAACTCTTTAATGGGCTGGGTAAAGGTGTATCTCTCCCCCAAAGCCCTAAAATCAATCACTGTTTTTCTATGCATATCTTAAGTATAGCACAAAATAAGAAAACCCTCATCCGCAAAGCAGATGAGAGATTTCGATTATTTAAAGATTGAAGTTTTAAAGCTGTTTGTTTGTTGAAGAAGTTTTTTGAATAATTTCTCTTTAAGTGATACAGTATTATCAAATTTAACTGATCCATTTTTAAGAGTAGCTTTATCTTTATCAACGGCAGCAGAGAATGCTTGTTTTAAATCTTCATAGCTATTGTAAGTTGTTCCGTCAACTTCAACAGCATTGAATCCTGCTTTCGCTTTATCAACAACTTCTTTGAAGTATTCTTTCTTCCAATCTTCTAGAGTATTAAATTTACCATCAGAAACTTTCTTAATGATGAAGTCATCTCCTAGAGTAGCATGACCTGCTTGTTTAGACTCATTTTTCAGCATGTTAGAAGCATAATTTAGGAAGCCTTTTTCATATCCAAAGTAACCCCACATACGGAAGGTGTTATGTTTGAATGACATTGCTCCTGGAGCTCCTTCACTTGTGTTACCTCCGTAGATACCAGCGGTAATTGGTACAGTTACATAGGCAGAGCCAAATCCAGTTGGGTCATACTGACCATTGCCAGGACCGTGCTTAGTCATGAAGTTTTTCTCTACTAAGTCGTTAACAGATGTTAAATTATATTCTTTTTCTTCTGCATTTAAATCTCTAACGTTGTCGTATTGGTTCTTCGTATTAGCTCCACGAAGTTTCTTATCTACTTTCTTGAACCAAGCGTTGTTTAGTTCTTTACTGCCTTTATCAATTACAGCTTCTCCTTCAAGGTAATCAAGAAGCATAAGCGTATCATTGAAACCTTTCATGTAATGATCGATTTCAGCGCGAGAAGTAAGGTCATTTGGATTTGTGTTATACCATTGGTTTCCATCGTTTGGACGTTCGTATGCCATGTTCAGTCCTAGTGCTTTAAAGTCACCGTTTGGACTTGTTTCAGCAGGCGATTGCAACATACCTTGTGCGAACGCTTCTAGGTCAGTACCTTCACGGTGTCTTGAACCACCTAAATAAACCATACGGTCATTTACGTGAGTCGTTTCGTGAGTGAAGGCTGAGATACCAAAGTCACTAATCATATCAGTAACCATAAAGAAGACTGAATCATCCTTATAAGGATTACCATAAATACGAGCTACAGCTCCCATACGCCAGTCAGTAGCATGATAACGACCTGTTGGTCCGTATAATTCACGGATAGGTGCTACGTCTTTACCACTATTAGTGTGCCCGTATTTATCTGTGCTGATTCCCTTGTAATTTTGGTTATCTAGTACTGGTGTAGGTACCATGTTGTTGCTCTTAAGCAGTTGATTACGAACTTTATCTAATGATAAGCGAGACCAGAAGTCTAGGTAATTTTGTTGACCTTTAGCAACTTTATTGATTTCAGCTTTGAATGCTTCGCGTTCTTCCGCAGTATTCTTACCGTATTTTTCAAATGAACTGTAAGCCATAGTGTTATATGTTGAGATTAAGAACATATGTGCATCTTTTAAATTCAGAAGTGGCAGAATCATCTTACCGTGAACATCGTTGTTTAATCCTTCGTATGCTCTGTGTTTCTTATCAGCAAATTCAGGAGTTGTTGTTTTTGGTTCAACGACATATACATTATCTTTAGTTGCTTTTATGAACCAATCATTTAAGTCTGTATCACTTGTGAATAGACGCATATTATAGTCTAAGAAACTGTTTAACTCGCCTATACCGATAACTCCACCGATCGTTTCGCGATAAGCTTCTAAAGTTCTATCACCTTTAATGTTACTTTCTTTAGAACCAACCTTAATCAAGAAGTCTAACACACCAACATTCTTACCGTAGAAGTCAGGTTTGAATAGCATTAATTCTTTAATATTAAAGTCATCGAATTTAACTCCGTAGTATCGGTTGAGGTAAGACAAACCAAGAAGGACTGCGGCCTTATTGTCATCGATTTTCTTAATCAAGGCACGTTTCGCAGCTTCATCAGTGTTAAGCTGGTGATCTTCATTTTGAACTAACTTCGTAACGAATTTATTAAGATTATCTTTAACGTACTTGAAGCTTTCTTCTAAGTACAAATCCTTAATTGCATTGACTTTGTTGCCACCAGTTCTACCCAAGTGTTGGTAAATCGGATCAGATTGTAATTCTACTGGACTTAACTTGCTTTCGATAGCGCTGATTAAATCTGTACGATCTTTAACAACCATGTTTGGTGTATAAACGACTTCACCCAATTCAGCCACGCTGTATTCTTTCACTTGTTTCACTTTAGATTCTTTCGGTGAAATTGTAAAGATTTCTTTTGTCTTATCTGCGTAGTGAACCATAATATGGTCAGCATCTGTAAGGTCTGTGACAAAGTCATTTCCTTTCATTGCAGTTACAGACAATACTTCTTTAGTTAACAAGTTTGAACCTTCTGCAAGCTTGTTCCCTTGGTTGACAATCCATTCTTTGTTATAGAATGGCTGAAGTTTTTCGATGTTACGGTAAGCAAGCTCACGAGAAGCATTGTAATCTTGAGTATCCTTGTAAGTGTCAGATTTTGGTTTTACATTATTTAGTGTATCTGAAACAAGAGGATTGATAACATAATCATTAGCTGTAATTCCTAATGTTGCAATTTTCTTATCTGCTTCTTCTTGAGAAACCTCTTTAATTCTATCAGAGGTAGAGAATCTAAATGAACGCTTACCTGTACTTAAATCTTTAACTATAAAGTTACGTTCTAAGGCATTGTTTGAGAAGTAACCATCATCTTCAGCGATATCTTTAGATCCATAGAATACTTCACCATTTTCAACTTTCATCATAGACACAGAGTCAGCAACTTTACCCCATGCCCAGTTTTTACTGATGAATCCACCTGTTTCAACAGGATCTTTTACTTTAATAGTTCCTTTTGTAACAGCATTACGGACAGCCCCGTATTTTCCGATTCCGTTAGGGTCACCACTGTTGTCCGTTCTAGCAACAAGACCACCAATACGAGCTTTATTAGCTACCATATTAGCATCTACATAAGCTTTATCTATATTACCTTTCCAAAGCTCTCCGGCAATACCACCGAAATCCCAACCTCTGTTACCAACACCAGTAAGATTGCCGATGAATGCAACATTTGTTAATTGAGCTCCCGTATCTCCTTTATTAATAATACCAGCAATTCCATCTCTTCCAAGAATGCTACCAGTTACTTTAATATTTTCAACCGTAGCATTTTTAACAGTTCTAGCAAGAGCAGAAATATTGTCAATCCAAGGCATATTAATATCAACATTAGCCAAGTTGACATCTTTAACAGAACCACCTTCAATACCACCAAATAGTTGACGAGACATATTGTGGATTGAATAACGTTGTCCGTCAACACTTGATAACTTACCTTTAAATGTACCAGGAACATACTCTTTATTTGGAGTTGGTACATTGGCCGCATTTAGATCTGCACCAAGTTTAAACTCACCTGTTGGATTAGCTTGCATATCTTTTACAAGCTCGTTGAAGTTGTAGTAAACATTACCTTCTTTTAATTTTTGTTTTTCAAAGTAATGAACATACTCTTCGCTAAGTGTGTTGTCAGCATTCCGTTGAATCAAATCTGGTGCTTTGGCAGTGACTTTGTATAAGGTTTTTCCGTCTTTTTCTACTTCTTCAATCTTGTCAACGGCCAGTCTTGTTATTTTATTGTCATGAGTGGTCACTCGTAAATAAAGCGGAGCAACATCAGCTGGTTTTTCTGTCAGCAAACTAGTATCTGTTTCATTACCATCAGCGTCCACACTCATCAAGCTTGTTTCTTTGATGTTTTTGATTTCAACTTTTTTGAGGTCAATTCTTAGAGGTTCTTCCTTCAGAACTTCTTCCTCATCACCCTCACCACGGTCATAAACCATCTTCGTTTCAAGTTTATAATCCTTGTAGTACTGCAAATCTGTCAAGGTAGTTGTCAAGTCATCAGGTGAAACATTCAAGGTTTTGACAATCTCATCACCTTTTTTCAGAGTAAGGGTAATCGATTTAATGGCTGCCTTACTTGGATTTTCTAGACTATATTTAACATCTGAAGTACGCTTCAAATCCTTAGGTTCAACTGCTGTGATGGTCAATACTGGTTTTTCAAAACTCTTGGTACCACGTTTTAAAATTTTATCTTGAGGTGCCTCAAGGATTTCCTCTGTAACTTTTGGAGCGTCCTCTGTTTTAACTCCCTTAATGGTATTAAAAGTCTTGGTGATTTTTTTCTGACCTTCTTTTCCTTCTTGAGCGACAACTTCTAAGCCTTTTTTCAGTTGATCATCTTCTTTAACAACTTCCTTAAATGGAATCTTTTCAAGACTTTCTTCTACAAGAGTTCCTTCAATTGGTTTTGTCCCACGACTTACCTGTTGGTTTACAGGCTCCTTGGTAACTTCTGTGCTAGTTGAAAGAACTTGGTCAGTTTTAACACCTTCTACTGTTTTATAAGTTGTTTTAGTAACTTGACTACCTTTTTCACCATTTCTTACGACAGTTTCTTCGTCCGTATACTTGGTTGGATCCTCAGTCGTTTCAGTTTTGTAGTCTAGGTCTGTAGTCGATGTTTCAACAAGGGTTCCCTCAGTTACTTTGTACTCAGGTAACGGTTCTTGTACAAGAGCTTGACCTGCTTTACCTTCCTCTTGTGTACCTTTTACTTCGATTGGAGCTTCTGGTAATTCGGGTTGCGTTAGAGCTTGACCTGTTTTACCTTCCTCTTGGATCCCCTTCGTTTCAACTGGAGCCTCTGGTAATTCTGCTTGTGTTAAGGATTGTCCTGTCTTACCTTCTTCTTGGGTTCCTTTGGCTTCTACTGGAGCTTCTGGTAATTCTGCTTGCGTTAAGGCTTGACCCTCTTTGCCTGCCTCTTGAGTACCTTTAGCTACTTGGTGAGTTGGTTCTGCTTGCGGTACTGGAGTTGGTGCAGGTTGCACTTCTTTCTTAGTTCCGACTGCAATGACTTGCGACACAGGATTTTGAACCACTTGGTCTTCGATGACTTCTTTAACTTCTTGACCATTGACCACCGAAACTTTGGTTACAATTCGACGCTGACCCTTTACTCCGACTGTGACGATACGAGTCTGTCCTTCTGCTAAATTCGCATCTGGGCTTGTCACCGTTTCAAAAGGAATCTCCACCAAGCTCTCTTCTTGTCTTGTCTGAAGCTTCTCAGAAACTGTTTTTTCTTCAACCGCAGGAGCAACTGGAGTCTCTACTACAGGATTCTCAACGATAGTTTCTGGAGTAACAGCATGTCTTTCTTGAACGACTTCTGTTTTCTCGATTTCTTTTGAACTTTGATTTTCTACTGGCAACTGAGACTTTTCAGCTGAAGCTGGTCTTGATGGATGGAGTTCCGCTTCCTTGAAGTAACCAATGTATTCATAGCCATCAATGTGGATAATCCCTTCAGCCAAGCCTTCATGTGTAGAAGCTGAAATAGTTTGGTTATAAGAAAGCAATTCTTTATTTTCAAACGCAAACGTACCATAAGGTACAAAGGTGCTGGCTCCTAAAGAACCAATCAAGAGAACACCTAGAACCTCTTTGCGACCTTTTTTGGACACCAAAAAGACTGCTAGAGAAGCCGTTGCCAAGCCAAGGCCTGCTAGAGCTAGCTCCTTACTTCCTGTGTATGGAAGTTGTTGACTGTTAGTTGCTTTCTTGCGATAAACCACATATAGAATATCATCATCTTGAAATTCTGTAGGAACTTCATGGTGAATCAGAGCTTTTTCAGACTCAGTCAATTCCTGCTCTGCCAAATAACGGTAATGAACGCTATGAGCACCACCAACTTCATTGGCTTGTACCTTATCTACTGAAAGGGTACTAGCACCAAAAAGGAAGGCCCCGATGGCTACAGGACCTACCCCAACAGTGAGCTTACGAATCGAATATTTAGTGATTTTTTCTAGTTGTTGTTTTGTTTTTCTCATTCTCACGACTTTCTAATAGAATCTTGCGGATAATGCGCACGCGCACCTCCAATTAATTTTGGACGACAAGCCAACGCCGTTACATGGGCATGACCAATCTCTCTCAAAAGAGGGCGAATCGGAACCTGAACATGCTTGACATGCATGCCAATTGCAGTGTCCCCAATATCCAATCCAGCATGGGCCTTGATAAATTCAACCTCAACTGGATCCTGCATAAACTTGAAGGCTGCCAATTGACCCGAACCTCCTGCATGAAGAGTAGGAAGGACACTGACGATTTCCAGACCAAACTGCTCTGCAACCTGACGTTCAACAACGAGAGCCCGATTGACATGTTCACAACCTTGAACAGCTAGATGAATTCCTTTTTCCTCTAGGATATCTAGGATGGTCTTCACAATGATTTCGCCAATTTCTTGACTGGATTCCTTGCCAATCTGACCACCTATGACTTCACTAGAAGAAAGGCCCAAAACAAAGATAGATCCTTGCTTTAAATTGGCCTTTTCTAACACATCTTCTACAATCTGGCTTGTTTCTCTTTGAATGTCTTTTTCCTTCATACTTGATACCTCTTTTGTCATTATCTATCATATCGTTTTTTCTTATTTTTAGCAAGATAGACAACCTAGAAAGCTTGCTCGATTACGCATAAAACTCCCAGAATTGACCGGGAGTTAGCTAGTTTCTATTCTATTTATGTATATTTCAACCGTCGTTCCTTTATCAGGTGCAGAATCAATCCTCATCTGGTAATGTTCCCCAAAATGAAGTTTGAGACGTTGGTCCACATTTTGCAGACCAACTCCCCCACGTTTGAGCTGACTCTGACTACTATCGCCAGCATTTTGAAATCCAACGCCGTCATCCTCAATGCGGATGACTAGTCCTAAATCCTTTTTCTGAACAGAAACTCTAATATGTCCCTGACCTTCCTTCTCCTTGATGCCATGGTAAAGAGCATTTTCCACCAGAGGTTGTAGCACCAGTTTAGGCAAGACTAGGTTATCAAAGGCAGGATTTTCATCAATTTCATATTCTAGTTTATCCCCATAGCGTTGTTTCTGGATAAAAAGATACTGGCGGACATGGTTAATTTCGTCAGACAGGCAAAACAAGTCCTTTCCTTGATTGAGCGCTAGGCGGAAATAGGTTGCCAAAGACTTGGTCACCTGAACCACGCGCTGACTATCCTGAAATTCAGCCATCCAAATGATGGTGTCCAAGGTATTATAAAGGAAATGCGGATTAATCTGGCTCGATAGGGCTTGAAGTTGGTACTGACGGGTCGTTTCTTCCTGCCTGCGAATATCCGCCATCAGCTGATCAATCTGATCCAACATGGCATTGAACTGACGAGTCACTTCTCTCAGTTCATGGGCACCAGTTTCCTTGGCACGAAGATTCTGATTACCAGAAGCAATCTCCAGCATGGTTTCTCTCAAGTCATTCAGAGGAGAAATCCAGCGTTTAAGACTAAGCCACACCAAGCAGAGACAGGCAAGAAGAGAGGTGATACTGGCCCCAAGCAAGGTCCACATGAGTTGACTCCTAACCTGGTCTAACTTCTCCAACGAAGACACGCCAAGCACCGTCCAATCAGTTCCTGCTATCTTTTCCTGACTGACGTAGGATTTGTGATCTGGAGTATAGCCCTGCACTGTCTCAATATAGGGTTTCATGGCCGCCATTTCGCTAGACGAACTATAAACTGTATGTTGAGGATGGTAGACAAATTCATGGTTTTCATTGATGATAAAGGCAAAACCCTGCTGACCCAACTGAAGTTGATTTAGATAGGCTTCCAGAGTTTCGTAGGAAATATCCAAGCGAAGCACGCCAAGATTGCCCCCCTTTGCATCAAGAAGTTCTTGGGTGACAGAAATGACCCACTGACTATCTGATTTACGAGCTGGAGTCAAAACGGGCATGGCTCCCTGATGAATAGCCTTTTGATACCAATCCTCAGCCATCATATCAGAAGAAGTTTTCATCTGCACACTGTCATCTGTAGAAATGACCTGACCGGATTTAGTCACAAGCACAACAGTTTTCAAGTCCTGGTCTGCCTTCAAGATAGTCAAAAATAGATCTCGAATTCCCTTGACCTTGTCTTGACTGGGATTCTCAGAATAGGCTAGGACATCTGCCTGCTGGGTCAAACTAGTCGAGGTGGTTTCTAATTTTTTGATATAAGACTGGATAAAGTGGCTAGTCTGACTGATAGTCGTTTGGCTATTGCCCTCAATAGTAGCCTCAATGGCTGAAGAACTAGATTGATAGTAGAAAGTCCCAACCAGAGCTAGGAGAATGAGAAAGACCAGAAAGATGGAAATAACCATTCTGACTAGGAGAGAAGAACGCTTCATCGACCTTCCCCCTTCTTAAACTGACGAGGTGTCACACCTGCAATCTGTTTAAAACGTTGGGTAAAATAGTTCATATCTTCAAAACCAACCTTCTCTGCTATCTCATAAATCTTCAGATTTGTAGTTAAAAGCAAGAGCTTGGCTTGTTTGACACGTTCTCTCACCAGATAATCCTGAAAAGGCATGCCCAATTCTTTCTTAATCAAAGAACTCAGATAAGTCGGGCTAAATCCCAAGTCACTAGCCAAAGACTTTAAACTAAATTGACTATCAGCCAGATGAGACTGGATTTTCTGGGCCAAGTTTCCTTCAAACTTATCAGTCAGTAAATCTTGTAACTGCTCTTCTTTGTCTTCCTTGTCTAGTTTTTGCTTTATTTTCCCCAACATTTCCTCAATATCCTGACGAGAAAAGGGTTTGAGCAGGTAGTCGTCCACACCGAGTTTGACAGCAGACAAGGCATAATCAAAATCATCGTAGCCTGTTAAAAAGACCAAATGAACCTGAGGATAGGTTTCTCGGACCAGACTGGCCAACTGGATGCCATTTAGCTGAGGCATATTGATATCGGTTAAAATGATATCTGGCACCTGCTTTTGTATCAATTCCCAAGCCTGTCTTCCATTTTCAGCTTGACCGATGATTTCCATATCGTAGGCTGCTACATTGACCAGTTTGGTCAAGCCTTGTCTTACCAGATATTCATCTTCTACGATTAAGATTGTATAGGTCATGCTTCTCTCCTTTGTCACTTACTAGTATCAGTATAGCAAAATTCTCCTCTAACTGCTTAGGAAATCCCTCTTAATCGACATAATCTAGTAAATAAGCGTAGCCTTTTTCTTCCATTTGATCTTTGGGAATAAAGCGGATAGAGAGACTATTAATACAGTAACGCAAGCCACCCTTGTCCTGAGGCCCATCTGTAAAGACATGGCCAAGGTGAGAATCTCCAACTCGGCTTCGCACTTCCATTCGCGTCATATTGTAAGACTTATCTTCTTTGTAAGTAGCAACATCTGGACTGATTGGCTGGGTGAAACTAGGCCAACCACAACCAGACTCAAACTTGTCCTTTGATGAAAAGAGAGGTTCGCCAGTTGCCACATCGATATAGATACCGGATTCGAATTTATCCCAGTAGCGGTTTGAAAAAGCTCGTTCTGTTTGATTTTTCTGAGTGACTGCATACTCCTCAGGTGATAAGGTCTTTTTCAATTCCTCATCACTTGGTTTTGGATATTTGCTGGCATCGATGACAGGATAGGCCGCCTGATTGACATTGATATGGCAATAGCCATTTGGATTTTTCTTGAGATAGTCTTGGTGGTAATCCTCAGCCACTACAAAATTCTGCAAGGCCTCCTTTTCAACTGCTAGAGGTTGATCGTATTTCTTAGCAACTTCATCAAAAACTTGGTTAATCACCTCTAAATCCTTATCATCTGTGTAATAAACACCCGTACGGTATTGGGTCCCCACATCATTTCCTTGTTTATTTTTGCTGGTTGGATTGATAATGCGGAAGTAATGAAGCAGGATTTCCTTGAGGGAAATTTGATTGGCATCATAAGTAACATGGACTGTCTCTGCATGACCTGTTTGGTTAATCAATTCGTACTTGGTTGTTTCCCCTTTACCATTTGCATAGCCTGAAACGGCATCTGTTACCCCGGGAACGCGTGAGAAATATTCCTCAACTCCCCAGAAACATCCTCCAGCTAGATAAATTTCGTGCAAATCTGCGTCTTTGCTAACTTCTGTTTTTTTCACTGTTTTTCCTCCTTGGCTAACTGCCGCTTTCTCAATTTGAGAGCTATCTGTCTGCCCTGCATTTCGCATCA
Organism: Streptococcus mitis; assembly: GCA_946190205.1. Classification (GTDB taxonomy): domain Bacteria; phylum Bacillota; class Bacilli; order Lactobacillales; family Streptococcaceae; genus Streptococcus; species Streptococcus mitis_DI. The sequence goes on from CAMHZO010000002.1 coordinate 176,447, forward strand.
ATAGAAAATAGAAACCAGTTATGGCTAGGAAAAAGATTCCTGCCAAGACAAACAATTTTACTTTATCATTCATGACCTTTCTCTACCCCATTTCTTTCAATGTCTTTAAAATCATATCCTTATCCATAAAGCCTGGTTGCGTTTTGACCAGCTTGCCTTCCTTGTCTATAAAGGCTTGAGTTGGGTAAGAACGAACACCATAACTTTCCAAGAGTTTGCCTGATGTGTCAATTAGAACTGGGAAATTTTTATAATCCAAGCCCTTGTACCAGTTCTTAAAGTCTGCTTCAGCTTGTTCCCCCTTATGTCCAGGTGACACTACTGTCAAGACCACATAATCATCACCAGCATCCTTAGCAATCTCATCCGTATCTGGAAGACTAGCTAGACAAATGGAACACCAAGAAGCCCAAAATTTGAGATAGACTTTCTTACCCTTATAATCAGACAAGCGGTAGGTCTTGCCATCTACTCCTGTCAATTCAAAATCAGCAACCGCCTGACCTTTAGTCGCAGTTTGCGAACTGACTTGTTCTGTTTTTGTTTGCTCCTTCATAGTAGATTCATCTGACATATTTTTAGCCGAACAGGCTGCCAAGCAACAGATTGATCCGACTCCAAGGAGACATGTTTGCCATTTTTTCATTTCTTCTTCCTCTCTATTCAAATAATCTTGTCAAAATAGACGCATTTCCCAAAAGCACCAAAATTCCCATTACGATTATGAGGAAACCACCCACTTTTTTGAGAGTTCCGAGATAAGGATGGAGTTTTCGGAAATGTTTCAAAACATAGCTGGAGGCTAGGGCTAGAACCAAGAATGGTAGCGCCAAACCTAACGTGTACACCAACATGAGACCAGCTCCCTGCCAAGCACCTGAGCCACCTGAAGCCGCCAAGGCCAAAACAGAACCAAGAACCGGCCCTACACAAGGCGTCCAAGCAAAACTAAAGGTCAATCCCAGTAAAAATGCCTGACTATAGCCCTTCCCCTTTTGCCCCTGTCTCTTTAGTTGTAGCCTTCTTTCCTTGTAGAGTCCCTGAAAATGTAAGATTTCCATCTGGTGCAAGCCCAAGAGAATGATAACCGCACCCGTCACATACTGAAACCAAGAAGCATACAAAAGGTCTCCTAAAAAGCCAGCTCCATAACCCAGTAAGATAAAGATAAAGGAAATCCCCGCTATGAAAGCTAGAGTTCTCAATAAACTAACAATTGAGATTGAAAATTTACCGCTAGAAGCCTGAGCACCATCTTTATCATCCAACAAGACCCCTGCATAGACCGGTAACAAGGGTAAGATACAAGGAGAAAAGAAGGAAAGAATTCCAGCAAGAAAAACACTGATAAAAAAGATAATCGTATCCATTGCCTTCCTCCATTCTTTGATTTGATAGGACTATTATAGCCCCAAAACTCCAGAAAAAACAGGGATAATGATAGGGAAAAATAGGAATTTAATCAGGTTATGTAAAAATGGTACAAAAAAAGCCAGACAAGGTCTGACTCTGATAGAAACAGAAAAGAAAATTTACTAGTCTTCTCTATTTATCTGATAATAAATAAGGTCAGCAAGATAGCCTTTTCTCTCTACACCATTGACAATTGTTTTTAAATAGGACATTCCAGCCTTCTCCATGACACGACCTGAAGCTAGATTGAGACTAGCATATCGTGCTCTGACCTTTTGAAAGCCTGCTTGAGTAAAACAAAAGTCCAAGACAGCTTTCAAGGCCTCTGTCATAATCCCACGTCCCCAGTAAACCTTTCCTAGCACATAGCCAATTTCACAACTTGAATCATCCTCATCTATATTAACAATGCTGATATCTCCAATCACTTGCTCTGGATTTTCTTTGAGACAAATGGCCCATTTGTAATAGTTGGGATTTGTATAGGAGGCAACCCAATTACGAATCGAATTTCGAGTCACCTCGACATCAGGATGAGGATCCCAAGTGACATAGGTCAGATTCTCAGCAGACGAAGCCCAATTTTGAAACATGGATTTCGCATCACTTTCTACAAATCTTCTTAAAATCAAACGTTCTGTCTGTAATATTTGTGTAGCAATAGATTTCATGACGCTATCTCACTTTCTGATAGATGATTCTATATCCAATCTCAATTGAAACTTGTTTCGCTTTTGAATATCAAGGTAATAAACTAAAAAGGTCCACCGGACCTTCTCTCACTTTCTTATTTCAGGGTGAGAGGCTGAAAACCTCCACTGGCCCTTCCTCGTTCTTCTGTTTCTAGACTCGGAGTAAAAAGGCTAAACTCAGTAACAGCTAGAAAACGAGTTTTTCATCTAATCCCTTGACGCAGTCGCTGTCTGGTTTGAAATGCGCTCTAGCAAGCTTTTTCAAACCTAGTCATCGTTGCGGGGGTGAGACTACGAAATCGAACTCTTCGAGTTACTGGACCTTCTCTCACTTTCTTATTTCAAGGTGAGAGGCTGAAAACCTCCACTGGAGGTTTTTCTTGCTTTTTAATTTCAAGGCAAGAAGCTAAAAAGGTCCCCCGGACCTTTTTACTCCCAAAAGTCATCGAATACGGTGATGGGTAGGTGGCGTTTGTGTTGGCCTTTGTGCCACCAGTTTTCGATTGTTGATTGAGCTTCTGGGCTGATTGTTTTACCTTCTAGGTAGTCGTCAATCTCTTCATAAGTGACTCCGAGGGCCACTTCGTCAGCTAGACCTGGTTTATCTTCTTCTAGGTCTGCTGTTGGGATTTTTTCATAAAGGGCTGGGTCTGCACCAAGTTCCTGCAAGAGTTGTTTTCCTTGGCGTTTATTGAGGCGGTAAAGAGGGAGAATATCCGCACCACCGTCACCAAACTTGGTAAAGAAACCTGTGATATTTTCCGCGGCGTGGTCTGTTCCAATGACCGCTCCGCTATGGGAACCAGCAAGGGCATACTGAGCAATCATGCGGCAACGTGCCTTGATATTGCCCTTGTTAAAATCTGAAACAGGACTACCTGTCGCTTCAACTGCTGCCGTCATGGCGTCAGCTGATTCCTTGATATTGACGACTAAACTGACATCAGGCTGGATAAAGGCAAGGGCTTTTTGAGCATCTGCTTCATCGGCTTGTACTCCATAAGGCAGGCGGACAGCGATAAATTTGTAGCTATCATCCCCTGTCTCTGCTCGCAGTTCTTCCATAGCTAGTTGAGCCAATCGTCCTGCTAAGGTTGAGTCTTGTCCCCCAGAAATCCCTAGTACAAAGGTTTTAAGGAAGGGATGTTTTTTCAGATATCTTTTTAAGAAATCAATAGAACGACGGATTTCTTTCTGGGCATCAATCACTGATTTCACACCCAGTTCTTGGATAATCGTTTCTTGCAAACTCATTCTTCTTCTCCTTCACCGAGGGCTTCCTTACGCATTTTGTCAATCAAGTCCATCTTGTCTTGCCATACATCACGCGCCAAATCCACTGGATAATGCTGCGGATTGAGCACACGCTTGTACTCATCCCAAAGCTTGTCAAATTCCTTACGAGCATAGTCCTGAATCTCAGTCAAACTAGGCAAGCTGTAAATCAATTTTCCGTCTTTGAAGATATCCACTAAGAGAGGAACAGCGTCAAAATTACGAACCGTCTTCTTGATATAAGTATAGGTCGGATGGAACATCTTGATTTCTGTCATGCTGGCAACATCCACACCATCATAAGTGATGTAGTCGCCTTCTGACTTGCCTTTTTCACGACTGGTAATGCGCCACACCTGCTTCTTACCTGGCGTAGACACTTTCTCTGCATTATTAGACAGCTTGATCGTATTACGCATCTGGCCATTTTCATCTTCGATCGCCACAATCTTGTAAACTGCCCCAAGAGCTGGCTGGTCATAGGCTGTAATCAGCTTGGTACCCACACCCCAGACATCAATCTTAGCCTTTTGCATCTTGAGGTTGAGGATAGTATTTTCGTCCAAATCATTTGAAGCATAAATCTTAGCCTCTGTAAATCCAGCCTCGTCCAGTTGCTGACGGACTTTCTTGGAAATGTAGGCAATATCCCCAGAGTCAATCCGCACACCCATAAAGTTAATCTGGTCACCCAGTTCACGCGCCACCTGAATGGCAGCTGGTACACCGATACGAAGAGTATCATAGGTATCCACAAGAAAGACACAATTTTTGTGGGTCGCAGCGTAAGCCTTGAAGGCTTCATAGTCGTTACCATAAACCTGCACCAAGGCATGGGCATGGGTCCCCAAGACAGGAATGTCAAAGAGTTTACCAGCACGCACGTTGCTAGTTCCATTGGCGCCACCAATCACCGCTGCGCGTGTTCCCCAGATAGCTGCATCCATTTCTTGAGCCCGACGTGTCCCAAACTCCATCAAGGGTTCATCTTCAATAACCGAGCGAATACGAGCTGCCTTAGTCGCCACCAGAGTCTGGTAGTTGACGATGTTCAAAAGAGCTGTTTCCACCAATTGACATTGGGCTAGAGGACCTTCCACCTGCACAATTGGCTCATTGGCAAAGACCAAGTCCCCTTCTTGAGCAGAACGAACGGTCAACTCCAACTTGAAATTGCGGAGGTAGTCCAAGAATGCCCCCTGATAACCAAGCGACTCCAAATAGGAGATATCACTATCTGAAAAACGCAAGCCTTCAAGATAGCTCACAATTCTTTCCAAACCTGCAAAAACCGCATAGCCATTCTTAAAAGGCTGTTGGCGGAAATAAACCTCAAAGACCGCCTTTTTATTGTGAATTCCTTGGTCAAAGTAAACCTGCATCATGTTAATCTGGTACAAGTCAGTGTGCAATGTCAAACTATCATCTGGATACATACTTTTCCTACTTCCTTAGCTAGAAACCCATGAAAATTTTCAAGAACTTTCATGCATTCCAATAAATTAGTACTATTATAACACATTTTGGCTGTATTGAGAAAAGAGTAACAAGCTATTCTCCGCTCTCCAGTTCATCCATATCTTGTTCAAACTTTTTCTGAGCCCATTCGCCATAGCTCTTAAGACCAAGATTGCCAATAAAGACACAGGGAAGGTAAATGACATAAGTAATTGCCCAAGCAGATAGGTATTTAAGATTCAAAGGATTGTGCTGATAAATTTCTATGTTGAATTGATAATTCTGCAACATCAAAAGAGTCGTAATAGCCAAAGTTAGAAAAAAACAACCCAAAATCGTAAAATGAAAACGACTATAGTAGGTCACTCCCAGATAACGGGCACGATTGAAAAAGAAGAAAATTCCTACTATCAGAGTATAGACTAGAAAATTCGGATTAAAAAGAGATGGAGCCAATACAGCCACCAAATAGCTTAGAAGCACAAGCCCAATAAAGAGGGAAAAGGATTCCGCCCCAGCTTTATTGATTAGTTGTTCTTCTCTTTCGTCAAGTAATTGATAATGAATGAATTTAGTTATCATCTTCTTCCTCCCAAAATAGTTGGTCTAGGGTTTTCCCTAAACATCTGCAAATAGACTGGCAAAGCGAGAGACTGGGATTGTATTTTCCCGCCTCTATCAAACCAATAGTCTGGCGCGTCACCCCAACAGCCTCTGCCAGTTGACCTTGTGTTAAATCAAGCTCGACCCGAGCTAATTTTAATTTTAAATTTTTAGCCACCTGCGTCCTCCTTATAGTTTTAAAAAGTTTCGCCTCTTTTTAACAACATTATATCATATATCTAACTTAATGCAATATATAAATGTCATTTTGTAAAATTTTATTAACAAAAACTCTCTACCATAAAAAATAGAGAGTGTTAAGTTTAAATATAGGATTTCAAAATATCGACGACATCACTTCTCTTCTTAACCATATAGACCTTGATTCCCAATTTCTCAGCTGCGATTGTATTGTCTTCAATATCGTCTAGAAAGACACAATTTGTAGGATTTAACTGGTATTTATCGAGAATCCCCTTCATACTTATGTCAAGAACCCCTCTTTGCCTTATACCTTCATATTCACCTTACAAATCCTTTTGGTAATAATGTCTTTGCCCAATGTAGGGATAGTCTTTCAAAGCAAAGACTTCCTTGTAGCCATGCATTTTATAAAAATCTGGAGCCTGAAACTGGTAAGTATTGACAAAAGCAAAACGACAGTTTCGGTTCTTAGCTTCAATTTCTGCTTGCTGCAATAGTTTTGAACCGATTCCTTGCCCTCTCAGTTCCTCTTTTACAAATAAATACTCGATTTCTAGCCAATTTCCAAAAGTCTCTGCTATCAAACCTGCAAGGAGATTGCCCTTTCCATCTTCGACATAAAGATTAAGTGGCTCACTTTCAGCATCTTCTCGTTTTGAACGGTTATAAGCACGAATCAGGTTCCCTATTTCTTGTGATTTATGGGATTCCTTATTTTCCAATCTAAAGTACATCCAAACCTCCTCGCAAACGATTACAACTTGATTATAGTCTTATTTCAATAGACTGTCAAACCAAAGGAAAATTGAGCATCTCAGCTTGCATAAACATCAAATGAACAAACAAGCATCCCCTCTTGGAGATGCTTGTTGCTTCGTTGTGAATGCTGTTTTATCAAATCAATAAAATACTATCACTGCTTATATTCTTTAAAATTAGAACCAGAAAAATATGATTTCAATTCTTCTAAATCTGTCGTAGTTTTAAACTGCCCTTTTTCTAGTTTATCCATATCTACACTGCCATCTTTTTTGACTCCTGCTGCATAACTATAATCTTTATAACGAGTATCTTTAGATCCATCAGATTTGGTCTCAGTGACCTTATAGAGAATGCTTAAAGAAATAACATTTTCATAAGCACTGTCACTTGATGAAAATACTCCTAAGAAGGTTACTTGAGGTTCTAGTGCATAAGAAGATGAAGAGCTATTCTTGTTTTCAGACTTACTGTAGTCATCAATTTTCTTAAGAATGTCCTTTAATTCCTTAATCTCACTGACCTCTTTTAGGCCTGAAACTGGAACTTCAAAACTCTTTTCAGCAGGTACTTTCCCTTCTTTTTTCAATTTATTCAAATAGTAATCACGAACCACAAGTTTGATGCTATCACCATTTTTCAAATCTTTAGGATTAGAATCACCATCAATAGTGAAGATATCTTCTTCGTCTTTTGTTTCAGGAATATATACTCGACCATAACCATTGAAGCCTTCAAAGCTTACAGGAGTCAGTTTTAAGAGGTCTTCTTTTGAAACTTTTTCATACTCCTTCAGTGTTTCAACCTTAAATGTTTTCTTTTCAGCTTTAACAGGTGAATTTTGCGAAGTCGTTGTGACTGTGAAGGTCACTTCATCCCCATTTTTTAACTCACTTTTCTTATCAAACTCATAACGAACACTGCTAATCATAGCCTTAGCTAGAGAAGCTTTTGAAGCTAATTGCGGATTGGTTGCCAAAGCTGATAAGGCTACAGGATCATTCTGGGCAAGGGCTTGAGCTTGTTCCTTGTTAAAGCCAGCCTTTTTGTAGGATAGTTCCTTAACCATAGCCGCAATCACTTCTTCATTATAGGTCAAAGTCCCTGACTCTGAATAACCTGAAAATTCAACCCTAACTTCTTTTGCTAAACTTTTAGGTTGCCCTTGATAAAAGTTATAACCTACAAAAGCGATAATAGCAAGTCCAAGAGCAATCAGCACACCAAGTGTTTCCTTACGTCGTGTCTCAATGATGTGTTTTACCTTATCCACAAATCCTAGCTGACTTGGGACAGGAGCTACAGAATTTGCATTTTCACTTTCTTGTTTGACTATAGTCTCTTGCTCCGTAACTTCTGTGTTATTTGAAGTCTCTTCGTTTACCTTATTTTCCAACTCTTCCACTTAAAATCTCCTTTGTATAACCAAAACGGAATTATTTAATCCATTTACCCGATCCATCTACACGATAACCATCTGGTGTACGTTCGCTAACAGCCATTTTACCATTTGATTTAAGGTAATAATCTCCTACCCATTTGTTACGAGCGTAGCTACCTTCTGATGTCAAATAGTAATAAGCTTTGTAAGCATTGTCATAAATCCACTCACTCTTAGCCATCTTACCATTTGATTTGAGGTAATAACTTCCTGACCAAGCATTACGCGCATAGCTTCCTTCTGATGTCAAGTAATAGTAAGATTCGTAATTAGAATCATAAATCCACTCACTCTTAGCCATGTAGCCACCTGACTTGAGATAGTAGTTCCCTACCCAAGCATTTTCCACGTACTCACCAGAAGCGTTCAAATAGAAATAAGACTTATACTGTGAATCATAGATCCATTTGCTGATAACTTTTTGACCATTTTGGTAGTAAGAACGACCTACCCAACCATTCTTTCCACTTGGTTGTTCTGGAGTTTTTGGCTCAGTTTTTGGTGTTGATGTTGGTTTTAAGTTAACTTTTTCATACTTCACAAATTCTCCATCTTTAATTGTCAATTTAATAGCCCCAACTAAAGTGAAGTAACCTGATTCATGAGAAAGTGTCCAATCCTTAAACGAAACCAGATAAGTACCATCTGGATAAGGGTTTCCATTTCGCAAAGATAAATTAAACTTTGCTCTACCAACATTTTTCTTAGCTTCCCCATTTGTAACTGGATCAATCCTTAAAGTACCGTTTGAAATTAATACTCGTCCTGTATCTGCTTCTAAAACTTCAAAAGACTTTAACAAGCTACTTGAAACAGAGACATCTGGACGATCTCCAACTACTTCCAAGTAAAAGTTTCCATCTAGTCCCTTTTGGGCAGTTACATCCGCATAGACCTTACGGTATTCTGCAGCTTCTACAGTGCTAGTTGGGAGTACACTTGTTGTGATCACTCCTGCTGTTACGAGGCTCAACCCCATCACTGATCCTGTCAATACGTGTTTTAGTTTCATCTTCTTTTTCTCCTTTTTTATTCACTAACCTTATAATAAAATTCGTTTGGATCGGATAATGCACCTGCATATTGGGCAATCAACAACCGATCCTTGCTACTGTCAGATGCATCTGTATAAGTTGCATCGCCTGCATTAAAGTCTGGATGCACAACTCCTTGCGGAATGAGGGTAACAGATGCACCTCCAGGTCCTAAACTTGACCCCATGCCAAATTTAGCCATATTATTTACAATCTGAGGTGCCGCTGGGGTCAAGACTGCACCATTTGTAAAGCCATTCTCGTCAAAAGTGACTTCGCCACCCTTGTTATTCTTCCAAGTACCTTTGATACTGCTAAAGTTTTTCTGATGAATCTCAGCCAAATGAGCACCAGGTTCCTTAGCCTGCTCCTCTAGGTCAATAAAGGGACGACTAGCTGAAGCATCATCAAAAATCAACCAGTTCAAGCTTTCCAAATCAATCTTTTTAATTCCATCTAGCCCTTGCAAACTTGAAGGATCATCTGTCTCTCTCAAATCATAGTTAACAGAACTAGCTTCCTGATAGTGACCATCTGCAAAAAGATAAGTTTTAGCAATGCCCTCTGGCCTAGAAGCACTGAAAATCAAGTAAGAGATAGCTCCATTTTCATAAGGAATCAAGATTTGACGTGAACCACCTTTTCCCGCAACACCACCTGCCTTGACCAGCTGAGCTCCTTGATCTGTCAGATAGTAAATCCCAAGTAGAACCTTATCTTGCTTAATCAGCAATTCTTTCTTTCCATCCTTATTGATATCGTAGAAAGTGTAGCTGATATCTTTCCCTTGGTAATCAAACAAAATGGAATCAATATAAGACTCTTCTTTGTCACCTGTCGAGTTCTGTGGCATTTGTTGTTTTTGTGCTGCCTTAACTCGCTCTCGATAGGAATCTAAGATATTCTGAAATACAATCTGGTAATCAATCTTAGCTTGTTCAGCTTTTTTATCTTCTGAAGCACTGGTTTGGACTGTAGTGTCAGTCGATTCTCCCTCGCTCGTCTGGCTAGCTTGTTGCCCACAGGCTGCTAATAAAAGCACTGAGCTAGCCACTAACAAGCCACTTAAGATACTTTTCTTGGACATAATACCTCCTTTTATTTCTTTTTAAAAGATTTACCAGCTAGTATACCGGAAGGATCTGAAGTAATAGTTAACTCTCCACCTTTGATTTCATAACCTAGTTTCAGTGAAGACAATTCAAGAGTCTTTTCTTTCTGATTGACCTTCATCTCGTCTGTCTGCTCCGTTGGTTTTCCTTCTGTCAGGATACCAATCGTTTTTCCTTTGGTATGAACTTGTCCCTTATCACCCTTGATTTGGATAGTCACAGTTGCTTCTTCCATAAATGGCATGCTACCTTGATAGACATAAGTCCCATCTGCTGATGAGCAGGCTGCGAGAAGCAATAAGCTCGTTACTAACGATAATACAAATGCAAATTTCTTTTTCAATTTTTATCCCTCTTTTTTCTTTAAAATAATTCCTAATCCTGCCAAGAAGCCATATCCTAATAAAGCTAGTAGGCTGACTTGACTGCCAGTATTTGGCAATGCTTTTTGTCCAGCTTCTTCTTGGGCTGGAGATAGAACTGCAGGCGCTTGGTAACTTGGTTCTGGACCAACAGGTTTCACGTTATGGTCACCATCTTGATCTGGTTTGTTGGCATTCTGTTGGTCACTTGGTCTGTCACCTTTCGGCTCTTGATTTGGTTCTTCACCTTTTGGTTGCTCTACTTTCGGTTGTTCAGCTTTGGGTTCTTCTGTCTTTGGTTGTTCAACTTTGGGCTGCTCTCCCTTAGGTTCTTCTGTCTTAGGCTGTTCTACTTTTGGTCGCTCAACTTTTGGTTCGTCAATTTTCGGCTCATCCTTAGGTAATTGATCAAGTGGGAATTCTGGTAGTTCTGGTTGAATAGCACCTGGGCCGTTTACACCACCTTTGAATTCTGGTTTCTCTGGAATGAGAGCGTCGTCGATTGTCTTACGAAGGAGCAATTTTTGATACTCGCGTTCTGCTTCGTCTTTTGCTTTTCTCGCTTTCTCTGCTTCGTCTTCTTTTTGCTTCACGTCACGTTTCAAATCATCTACGTGTTTGCAGAGTTCATCCAACTCTTTTGACTTAGCTTTCAATTCTGCTTCCAGTTTGCCTTTTTCTTGACTCAAACGAAGTGTTTCTGCCAACTTGTCTTTTGCTTTTTGAAGTGCGTCTTCCGCGTCTTTCAATTCTTTGTCCGCTTTCAAACGGTCAATCTTCGCAGTTTCCAAGTCTTTATCTTTTTGCTGACTTTCAGACAATTTCTTAGCCAATTCTTTATCCGCTTCGTCTTTTGCCTTGCGAGCTTTTTCTAGACGCAATGATTTGGCATTATCGTCCAGTGTCACACGTTCTAGCTTACGTTGAGCGTCTTCTGCTTTTTCTTGGGCTTTTTCAAGCTCTTTTACAGCTTCCGCACGTTTTGCTTCTTTAGCAGGTGTTTCAGACACTTCTTTTTCAAGTTCGGCAATGCGTTTCTCAATTTCTTGAAGCTCTGTTTTCACTTGTTCCAAGTTATCTTCAGCCGTCTTCTTATCTCCTTTAGCTTTTTCCAATTCCGCTTCTACTTCTTGTTTGCTTTGTAGAGTCGGGGTTGGAAGATTGACTTTAGAGTTTGGTCCGTAGAGTTCGTCGTATTTAGATTTTTGGATATCGGTATCATCGTTATCGATGTATTTTTCACCTTTCACTTTTAAAACATGAATACGGAATACATATGTGAAATCAGGGTCACCAAGGTCAGTTAAAAGCTGTCCACCTTTGATGATTGATGTGTTCAAGCCTAAAGTATCGGTATGTAGAAGACTATAAAAGTGACCATATCCACCAGTCAAGTATCCTTCTGCAAAGAATGATAAGAATGTTTCTGTCATACGAGCAATGAGTTCTTGTCTAGTCATTTTATCTGAACCCATTGGAATATTCATGAGGTCTTCATAATATTGACTATGAGTATCAACACCTGGATTATCAGATGCAATCAAGCCTCTTTTTCGTGCAACGTCATTAATCCCACGTCCAAAATGGCTAAGGTCTTGGTAGTCATTGTCTTTATAGACTTTAGCAACTTCTTTGGCAAAATCTTTATTATTTGTGTTTAGTTTTGCTTCTGGTAAGTCTAATTGTTTACGAAGATTGTTTAAAAGAGTAACAAAATGGTTGTTTAAGTCATTAACGATATCTTGAGGAAGGTTATTTGGGTCATATTTGACATCATTTTCTCCGTCTTTGATTCCATTTTCGCTAATGCTACCGATTTTTTCCATCCATTTTTCATTTGTTTCACGGTCTAGTTCAGTCAACTCTTCTTCTAGTCGGCGAATATCTTTACGATATTGTTCCAACCAAACTGTATAGCGAGCGTTCCATTCTTCATCCGCTTTGTCGATTTGGTCTGCATCCATACCGTCCATATTTGGATATGGTTCTGGGTATTTATCCATACGACGTTTGATAAGCTCTTTAGCTTTAGCAAGCCATTCTGGAGTTACGGTTACATCTGTCGGATATTGTGCTGTTTTCAGTTTTTCTTCAGCATCTTTAACGGCTTTTTCCGCGTCTTTGACAGCGCCTTCTTTTGCTGTTTTATCTGCTTCTTTGTCGGCTTTGTTTTGGCGTTCTTGAACTTTCTTAGCTTCACGCGTTTTGTCGTCTTCTTTTGCTTTTTCTAGCTCTGTTTCCGCATCACGTTTAGCTTTGTCTTTTACAAGAACATCTTTATCCGCGTCATCTTTTTCTTTTTGAGCCTTGTCTTTCGCTGCTGGGTCATAGTCGTCTGTTGCGTCTTTTACCTCTTTGTCAGCTTTTTCGACACCTGTACGAGCCTTGTCAAGCTCATCTTTAGCGAGTTTGGCTTCGTCAGACTTTTTAGTCACTTGGTCAGCCTTATCTTTGGCTTCGGCTTCTTTGTCTGTTTTAGCCTTTTCTTTAGCGTCTACATCTTCTGTTTCCTTTTGGATTTTCTCAGGTGTAGCATCTTTGGCCTTTTCAAGGGCTTTTTCAAGAACTTCTTTTGCAGTTTTCTTAGCGTCTTTGTCTTTTTGCGCTTTATTAAGCGTATCTTTGGCTTGTTCAGCGTCTTTTGCTTTTTGGTCCGCGTCTTTAGCTGAATCCACAGCACGTTTTTCAGCGTCAGACAGGTCTTTGTCTGTGACCTTGTCGTTGACCGTAGCCGTTACTGTGTTTTCAGTTGGGGCTTCTGTGGCAAAGGCTGTTTGAGTAGTTGCAGCGACTCCCAAACCAGCAACTGTAGCAGTTGTTATAACCAGGGACTTTTTCATCCTTATCTCCTTTACTTTTAATTGACTTGATTATACAGTAAATAATCCCCTTTTTGGATATTTCTACCCAAAACAGTAGAATATTATACTTCCCCCCGACTTTTCCAAAAAAATCTACTAAAAACAGTAGATTTTTTCAAAATTATAGAAAATTAAGTTATAATAAAATAAATCAAGACTAAGGAGATAATCATGGAACCGAAACACTATGGAGAAATCATTCAAAAAATCCGTCAAGATCGTAATATGACTCTTAAAGAGGCTGCTGGAGATGCTATTACTCCCAATAACCTCAGTCGCTTTGAAAAAGGGTTAGCCACTATCAAAGTCGATACTTTTTTTGATCTTTTGAACAGATTTAACTTAGATGGAGAAGACTATGCAGAAGTGTTACATATTCAAGATGATGGAACTCAAAGATCAAAACAAATTCTAAATGCATTATATCAAAATGATAGAATGAAAGCTAGGCAAATACTAGGAAAGAAAAGTGACTGGGGAAATATCATAGAGTATTACATACTAAAATTAGGCATTTTAAATCAAGCAAAAGGACATACAATAGATAAATTTACTCCTGATGAAGAAGAAGCTGTTAATTACTTGATCAACTATATATTTAATATTGATACTCTTTATCTTCGTGATTTTACTATTATTGAAATTCTTTTAATGTTTAAGATTCAATTTTTTGAGTTAAAATTCCTTGAATACATCGAAAAGCTAATTATGAAAGGATTGGAAGATTTCAAGTATATAACTGATCAGTTTTATCGCAGATATACTACAACTGGAACGCTTTTAGTTAGAGCATATTCTCGCTATGGATACTACGATAAAGCAGAAAATCTCATCTATAAGTTGAAGATCATAATGTCTAAAGAATTCCATAATGCATATTCAGTATATAACCTATTTAATTTAAACATATATGAAGTTCACAATCTACTTCGACAAAATAACCCTAAGGGCATTGAACGAGCTAATATTCTTCTTCATTACATGGATGCCCAAAACAACCTCTTCCCACTAGCAAAGATATTTGAAGCAAAGAACATATTCGTCCAAGACGTTCAAAGACTGAATAAAACTGGCATTCCATTCCCTCCAGAAGATGAGGAATAACTAACAACATCAGTCTAGAGCAAGATGTTTTATAACTTCAAAGCACCAAAGTCACTTTAGACTCTGGTGTTTTTTGACTTGATTTTAAAACAAAAACTCACCAACCTGAGTTGATGAGTTTCAAATCTATTTTCTAAATTTCCACTGGCTGTAAATCCCGAAACCGATAATCCAGATAGCTGAACCGATCGCTCCTACAAAGGTAGACTCTTGTAAAAAGAGGGTTACAAAGACAAAGGCAAAGAAGAGCATGGTTAAAGGATTTAAGAAACGATAGTGGGGCATGAGATAGCCATCCGCCATAAAGTCTGGTGACTTGCGGTATTTAAGGTGAGCCACCATAATCAAGATATAAATGGCGATATAAACACCTGATGACGATGCCGTAATCAAGGCAAAGGCATCCGAAACGCCTGGCAAGACATTAATAAAGGCTGCTAGGGCAATCAAGATTGCTGAAGCGATGATGGCATTTTGTGGCACATTGTGTCGAGAAAGAGTATCTGCTTTAATTGCTTTGAGGAAGCGATTTGGCGAATCATGGGCAATCTGGTACAAATGACGACCTGTTGAATAAAGGGTTGAGTTAAGAGCAGACGCTGCTGAGGTCAAAACGACGAAGTTAATCAAGGCTGCCGCCCACTTGATACCTGCCAATTCAAATACTGTAACAAAAGGTGAATCAGCAGATGCAAGTTCACGCCAAGGAATGATGGCCATAATGGCTAATAGGGCACCTCCATAGAAAAAAGCGATACGCAAGGGAATTTCCTTAACGGCTTTTGGCAATACCTGACGCGGATTTTTGGTTTCTGAAGTCGTTACCCCGATAAACTCAATCATGAGATAGGCAAAGAATACCATCTGGAAGGCCATGACAAAGTTCACTCCACCATTTGGGAAAAGGGAGAAATTGTCAGCAATATTAGCCAAACTTGCTACTCCATGAGGTGTCTTAAAGCCTGTCAAGACCATAAAGACCCCTGTGGCAATCATAGCTAAAATAGCCACAATCTTGACCATAGCAAACCAAAACTCAACTTCTCCAAAGAGCTTCACCGCAATCAGATTGACCAAGGCTAGAATGGTCAAAAATCCAATCTCAATCATCCAACTTGGCCAAGTTGGGAACCAAAATTGCACATAATGTGCGATAGCTGTGATTTCCGCCATACCGATAAAGACAACGGATAGCCAGTAAGACCAAACCGAGAAATAACCCCAGCCCTTACCCAAATGGCGCGTGATAAAGTTGATAAAGGTATGTTGCTCAGGGTCTTGGTAGAGCATTTCCCCAACCGCACGCATCATGAGGAACATGAAAGCCCCTGTAATCATATAAATCAGTACAATGGAAGGACCTGTTAGGCTAATAGAGCGACCCGCTCCCAAAAAGAGTCCTGTTCCGATTGTTCCTGCAATGGCCATAACCTGCACGTGACGATTGGTTAGACCACGCTCCATCTTATTTTTTTTCTTCTTTGAACTCATAACGTCTCCAATTCAATTTAATTTATACTCAATGAAAATCAAAGAGCAAACTAGGAAGCTAGCCGCAGGCTGTACTTGAGTACGGCAAGGCTACGCTGACGTGGTTTGAATTTGATTTTCGAAGAGTATCAAAATGGAAAAAGGAGTGAGTGAAGCGCATCGCCTCCCCACTCCTTTCTGTTTTTAGGCTGTTTTTTCAACCTTCAAGATTTTTACATCATAGCTACCAACAGGTGTTTCAATGGTTGCTGTATCACCTGTTTTCTTACCAATCAAGGCTTGTCCAATTGGGCTTTCATTTGAAACCTTACCTGCAAAGGCATCCGCACCTGCTGAACCTACGATAATATAAACTTCTTCTTCGTCCTCACCAATTTCTTGGATAGTAACTGTTTTACCAATCGCTACTTCATCATCGGCAACTGAGTCGCTATTAACGATTTCAGCATAGCGGATTTTTGTTTCCAAGCTAGAGATTTGTCCTTCAACAAAGGCTTGTTCATCCTTAGCTGCTTCGTACTCACTGTTTTCTGAAAGGTCACCATATGAACGGGCAATCTTAATGCGTTCTACCACTTCTGGTCGGCGGACCAATTTCAATTCTTCTAATTCTTTTTCAAGTTTTTCCTTTTCCGCAAGGGTCATAGGATATGTTTTTTCTGCCATTTTTCTCAACTTTCTTTCGATAGTATTGAATCTCTATCTGAGATTCTCATTTTTGTAGTCTTAGTTTGAACTACTATTTTGAGTAAGTTTGCTATTGACATGTTCAGCTACATTACGATCATGTTCTTCCTGTGTCACTGCGTAATAGACTTTACCATCTGTAACATTGGCTACAAAGTAGAGGTTCTCACTCTTTGTTTGGTTGATACTTGCTTCAATCGCGTCCTGACTTGGACTATCTACTGGACCAGGCATCAAACCAGGTTTGGTATAAACATTATATGGTGAATTAATCGATGTGTCAATTCCAGCATCATCTGCTAGGCTAATATTTTGGCCAAGTTTCCCTTGGGCATACAAGATTGCAATATTGCTTTGAAGTGGCATACCAAGGTTCAAGCGGTTGTAGAAGACACCTGCAATCAACTTACGGTCTTCGGTCTTAGCTCCTTCTTTTTCAACAAGTGAAGCAATTGTTAGTAATTCATTGACTGTCAAGTTTTTAGACTTAATTGCACTATAGTGCGGAGTCAAGGTCTTATCCATAGCTGCCAACATCTCATCAATCAAACTTTCAATAGTTGTGCTTTCCTTGATAGAGTAGGTCGCTGGGAAAAGATAACCTTCCAAACGGTAACGAGCTCCACTTTCTTTCGTTGGCAAGCTTTCAAGTAGGTTTGGATATTTAGCAGCTTCTTGACTGATAAAGTTGTCATCTTGCACTTTAGCTAAGAAAGCTTCCGCGGTCAAAGGCTCTTTAAATTCACCTTGTAATTGGCCTACAGCTTGGGCAATTTGATCAATGGTATATCCTTCTGGAATCGTTAAATCTGCAAGTGAAGGTTCTTGAGGTTCAGGAGTACCACCTTTTTGTAGTTCTTTGATGATATCCTCTGTACTCATGCTCTTTTGCAAATTGTAATATCCAGCCTTCAAATCTGAATAATTCTTATATTTAGCATAAAAAGCAAAAATCACTCCGTGTTTAATCACACCAGAATGTTCAAGTGCTGATCCAATCTCTTGGACATTGGATCCTTCTGGGATTTGAACCGTTACATATTCCTTAGAATTTGCATCAACTGGTAATAAAGATGACTGGACGTACTGATAACCAAAGTAACCACCTGCCGAAATCAAGGCAAGGAAAATCAATAGAGAAATAAAGAAAGCCTTCAAATGTGATTTTTTCTTCTTAACAGGTTTAACTGTCTCACGACGACTACGACGTGGAGTTCCAGAAATCACATCAACAGCTTCCGCTTCGACAACCGGTTCAGGTCTTGGCGCTTCTGCTTGTGTCTCTTTTTGTGCTTCAGTCTTATAAGAAACAGCTACTCTTGTAGGAGTTGTATTCAATTCTTTTTTAACATTTCGTGGACGATCAGCTCCTGGTCCCGGAACCGGTCTTGATGGACTTTCTTCAGCTGGAGAAGCTGGAACATCTTGACTTGGATGACTAGGAACGATTGGAGATTCTTCTCTTCGTTCATCTGCAGGTGATGCAGGCACGTCTTCACTAGGATGCTGGGGAACACGTGGTGCATTCTCCATAATTTTTTCAACAGCTGATAGGGATGCATTCATCACCTCTTCATCAGCAATTTTTGTTTCAGGGACAGACAAGGCCTCTTTTTTCTCAGCCAGCTCAGCAGCCTCTTGACGAATCCCTTCATATTGTTTTACTTTTTCTAAATCACGTAAAATCTGCTCTTTAAAGCTTAATTTTTCGTCTTCTCTTGGCTTTTCACTCAAAAGTTTATCCTCCTCGTTGACAATCCATAATATTATATCTTAAAAACGAAAGAAAAGCAACCTAGCATGCTTTTCTGACTTATTTTTTATACTCAATGAAAATCAAAGAACAAACTAGGAAGCTAGCCGCAAGCTGTACTTGAGTACGGTAAGGCGACGCTGACGTGGTTTGAATTTGATTTTCGAAGAGTATTAACTTCCCAGACCATATCATACCATGTTTCCCCTGCAAAGGTTGACTGGGACAGACCTTCATTGACAAATCCATGCTTTTCGTAGTAGGCGATGAGATAGTCATGACAGGTTAGGTTAATGCCTTCTCTTTCGTGTTCAAGAGCCAGTTCTTTCAAGGCTGTTAGTAATTTCTGACCAAGTCCTAGGCCCTGTACCTCCTTGGCAATAGAGAGACAGGTTACAGAGATATAACCACCAGACTCATGACTATAATCTTCTATCTCTTCTGTAAAAGACTGATCTTGCAGATGGCGGTATGGTCCAACTGGCCCTTCTATATACCCCATGATTCTACCTTCTTTTTCTACAACCAGAAAAGAGGTCTGAATTTCTCTCAAATGCGCCTCAAAGACAGATCGAGGAATGGCTTCTTCGACCGAGAAATTTTCTAGTTCAATCTCAACGATACGATCCAAATCTTCTAATTTTGCTTGTCTGATTTTCATTGTGCCTCCAGATAAAAGGGATTAAACCAAATCATACTATACCCCTGACCAGCTGCATAATCTTCTTCATCAATAAAACCGTTCATTTCAAAATAGGAAAGCAGCTCATCAGGACTTTCCAAACGAATTCCTTTGTACTCCAGCGCAACTGCCACCTCTTTCATGGCCGCAAGAAGAAGCGTTCCCAAGCCCTGTCTCCGATGATCAGCCTCGATGACTAAAGAGTGTATTTTTAGACACTGCGGATTGTGTGGGTAAGGACCACCTAGAACATACCCCAGAAGCTGATTTTCATCCCTAGCTAGAAGAAAGGTATCCGCAGACTTACGGATACTTTCTTCTAAAATATGGGCAGGTTGCTGCTTTTCAGCTGGAAAAGACGAAGTTTGAAGTGCCTCTATCTCAGCCAAATCAGCCTTACTTGCCTGAATAATCTTAATTGGAATTTCCATGGTAGAATCCTATTGAACATTGCTTGTCAAGTTAGACAAGAGACGCTCAAATGAGTATTCATAGGTTTGGATATCTCCTGCTCCCATAAAGACATAGACAGCATTATCATGGTCTAGGAGTGGAGATACATTTTCAACAGTAATCACTTGGTGTTTCTTGTTGATTTTATCGGCTAGGTCTTCTACCTTAACATCACCATGGTCCACTTCACGCGCAGATCCATAGATTTGTGCTAGGTAAACAGCATCCGCTTGGTTCAAAGCGTGAGCAAATTCGTCCAACAAGGCAATGGTTCTTGTAAAAGTATGCGGTTGGAAGATTGCTACGATTTCCTTGCTTGGATATTTCTGACGAGCAGCATCCAAGGTTGCAATGATTTCTGTTGGATGGTGGGCAAAATCATCGATAATCACCGTGTCATTGACAATTTTTTCTGTGAAACGACGCTTAACACCGGCAAATGTTTTCAGATGTTCACGCACCAAGTTCAAATCAAATCCTGCTGTGTAAAGAAGACCAATAACTGCTGTCGCATTCATGATATTGTGACGACCAAAGGTTGGAATATGGAATTGCCCCAAGTCTTGTCCACGGAAATGAACGGTGAAGGTTGAACCAGTTGTTGAACGAAGGAGATCGCTAGCTACAAAGTCATTCCCCTCAGCTTCAAAGCCATAATAATAGATTGGTGCATCAGACGTAATTTTACGCAATTCTGCATCTTCACCGTAGACAAAGAGACCCTTAGTAATTTGTTTAGCATAGTCGTTAAAGGCATTGAAAACATCCTCTAGACTTGTGAAGTAGTCTGGATGGTCAAAGTCAATGTTGGTGATAATAGAGTATTCTGGGTGGTAAGGCATGAAGTGACGTTCATATTCGTCAGATTCAAAGACGAAATATTTGGCATTGGCTGAACCACGACCTGTCCCATCTCCAATCAAGAAGCTAGTATCTGTGATATGAGACAAGACATGAGACAACATACCCGTCGTTGAAGTTTTTCCGTGAGCTCCAGCAACTCCCATGCTGACAAAATCACGCATAAAGCTACCTAGGAATTCATGGTAACGTTTGTAGCTGATGCCATTTTGGTCCGCATAAGCAATTTCGACGTTGTTATCTGGACGAAAAGCATTTCCAGCAATAATTTCCATATCTCCGTCTAGATTCTTTTCATCAAAAGGAAGAATGGTGATTCCTGCCTGCTCAAGACCACGTTGAGTGAAGTAATACTTTTCAACATCAGATCCCTGTACCTTGTGTCCCATTTGGTGTAACATCAAGGCCAAGGCACTCATCCCTGATCCCTTAATTCCGATAAAATGATATGTCTTTGACATGTTTTCTCCCCTATTCCGTAATTCTTGTCAGATTCAACTCTTGGGCAACCTGACGTTCTTGTTCTTTTTGTTGATTCTTTTTATTGTAGATTTGGCTCTTCTTCAGAAAATCATAGTTGTTTTTCTTTGGGCCTGCAGTTTCTGCTTGCTCAGTTTGAGTAGAAATATGGCTCACTTCTTCCGCCAAGATATAATGAGACTGGGTCAATTTTTGACTGTATTTGACAAATTCACCAGGATTTTCCTTTTGGAAAGGTGCTGTCGGTTGATTGCCCTGTCTAACCAGACTTGGCTGAGTATGGCGTCTTGTAGGAGGGATATCCTTGGTCAGATAGCTTGCTGAGCGTTTCTTTTTCAAGTCTGCACGCGCTTCTTCACGCGCCACCTCCGCATAGCTCTTCCCTTCTTTCTTAACCCCTAAACCAGCCTTTTTAGGTTTCTCTACCTGCTTTTCAATCTGTTTTACTGGTTTTTCTTCAGTAATAGGAGCCCACTCCAGATAATTCTTATCACGGTATTCTCCCTTGATATTACTGATAAAGTCAGATTCATCATAGAGGTCCATGACTGGCATCTCAGTCAGCATGACCTCATCATCTGACACTAATGGAAATCGTTCTTCTCTCATTTTCTATTTCCTTTCAACACTTCATTATAGCGTATTGTCTTGATTTTTCAAGTGCTGGCTTCAGAAATTCCCAAAATTTCTCTAATTTCTGCTAGGGTCAGACTACCACGTGACTCTGTTCCATCCAATACTTGTGACACTAGATGTTTCTTTTGTTCTTGGAGTTCCTGAATTTTTTCTTCAATGGTTCCCCTAGTCACCAAGCGATAGACCTCAACCGTTTCTTCCTGCCCCATCCGATGGGCACGGCCAATAGCTTGCGCTTCCACCGCAGGATTCCACCAAAGGTCAACCAAGATAACCGTATCAGCACCTGTCAGGTTTAGACCGACCCCACCAGCCTTGAGGGAAATCAGAAAGGCATCTCTTTCCCCTTGATTAAAGGCCTTGGTCATGTCTTGTCTTTCCTTGGCTGGGGTTGAACCTGTAATTTTAAAGGAAGTCAAGCCCAAGTCTGGCAGTTCTTGTTCTATTTTTTCCAACATTCCCTTGAACTGCGAGAAAATCAAGACACGGTGTCCACCATCTGCCACCTGTACCAGCAGGTCTCGGAGACTATCCAGTTTACCACTGGCACCCTGATAATCCTCCATAAAGAGGGCAGGCGTGTCGCAGATTTGGCGCAAGCGCATCAAACCAGATAAGATTTCCACTCGACTTCGCTGAAATTCCTGATCC
Organism: Streptococcus mitis; assembly: GCA_946190205.1. Classification (GTDB taxonomy): domain Bacteria; phylum Bacillota; class Bacilli; order Lactobacillales; family Streptococcaceae; genus Streptococcus; species Streptococcus mitis_DI. Next base: position 198,459 of record CAMHZO010000002.1, read on the forward strand.
GAAACTTGCGCCAGACGGTCTCGCATCTGTTGCAACTGGGCTAGGTAGATAGCCTTCTGCTGGTCTTCCAGTTCATTCTTATAAACCACTTCGATTAAGTCTGGCAATTCAGTCAGAACTTCTTCTTTCTTACGTCGCATGACGAAAGGTTTGATAAACTGAGCAACGCGCTCAGCTGGTAATTTCATAAATTCTTTCTTGCTTGGCAAAAGTCCTGGCATGACGATTTGGAAAATAGACCACAACTCACCTAGATGATTTTCAATAGGAGTTCCTGACAAGGCAAAGACCGACGGCACCACAAATTGTCTCAAGGTCTGGGCAATCTTGGTCTGGGCATTTTTCATGACCTGAGCCTCATCTAAGAAAAGGAAGTCAAAGGCCATCCCTTGATAAAGCTCACTGTCCTGACGGAAGGTAGCATAACTCGTCACATAGATTTGATGGCTTTCGGCAAGAATCTCTTCACGACTAGCTTTCAAACCATGAACAACAGCCACATCCAACTGTGGAGCAAATTTCTGAAACTCATCTGCCCAGTTGTAAATCAAACCTGACGGAGCTAAAATCAAAACCCGACTTTCTTTTGTCACTTGACTGGTCAAAAAAGCAATGGTCTGCAGGGTTTTACCAAGTCCCATATCATCAGCTAAAATCCCACCAAAACCATAATAATGGAGCATCTGTAACCAGGCGATTCCCTTTTCCTGATAATCTCGCAGATCAGCCTGAACCTGAGTTGCTTGTCTAGGGAAGTCCTCTGGATGCGTCAAATCGTGGGCCAAATTCTGGAATTCTTGTGAAAAAGAAACACGGTCACGTCCTTCAAAGAGATGAGCTAAACTATAAGCCAAGGATTTTCGAGCCTGCAAGGTCCCATCTTTTAATTCAAACTGCCCCAGTTCCTGTAGATTTTGGCGAATTTTCTTGGTTTCTTCATCGAAAAAGTAGACTTGATTAGACGAATCAATGTAAAAATCTTGATTGGCAACCAAGGCCCGCATGGCTTGGTCAATTTCCTCTTGGGCGATATCTTGAAAATCAAACTGAATTTCCAAGAGACCTCCCTTGGAAGCAATCTGCACTTGAGGGCTTGCCAGACTATAAAGTTCTTCTAGCTTGTCTGATAGATCAACATTTCCGAGTTTTTCAAAGACTGGAATGATTTCATGGAAGAAATGATAGACAGACTCTGCTTTTAGGGCCTGTCGCCAAGATTGAAAATCTGCTTCAAAGCCAGCTGCCAAACAGACTTGGAAAATTCTTTCTTCTAAGTCAGCATCACTCGAAAAAGGTAATTCTTCTAGCTCTTGTCGACTTGATACCTGTCTATTTCCATAATCAAACTGAATCTCTAAACGAATCCGATTATCCTCTTCCCTATCAAAGTAAAAAGAGGGTGCAAAAGTTTTGATTTGTAGACGTTCTGGAGCTGAAACGGTCCCCATTTGGCTAAAAAGAGTTAAACAAGAAGCTAACTTATCGCGGTCACTGCTATCAAATTGCAGGTATTTCTTTCCATGTTGATCCAAAGGCAGCGCTTTGATTTCCTTGAGAAGACGCATCTGCTGGTCAGTTAGAAAATAAACCTGTCCTTTATGGAAAAGCACAGCTCCCTGATAAAAGACATTGACCCTAGGACTCTCACTTATTTCCATTTCAAAATAATCCGAGTATTCTGTTACTGTAAAGGCAAATAGATTGGCATCCGCATGCAAATCCCGAAAAAGCAGGGTTTGATAGCTATCCACTTGATGGTCAAATTGAAAATGGGGCAAGGCCATCAGTAAATTCACACCCTGCTCAAAAAAGGTCAGAGGGAAAAAGAGGTGCCGACCTTGGTTTTGGAAAAAGAGGTCTGGAGCCAGTCCTTCTTCCATCAGTCCACGCAAAAAAGTCAGAAGTTCTTGGCTAGCTTCATCAAAGGCTTCCCAAGACAGAGACTCCTCATAGGTCTTACCAATCATATAAGGTTTTCTCTTCTCGACAACTCTTAAAAAGAGTGGAATATCCCGAATAACGTAGTATTTTTGGCTATTGATTTGCCCGATTCTCAGGGTCCACAAGATACGATTGCTTCCTGCTTCCACTTGTCCCACAGCGGACAACTCATAGGCTCGGTCTGATTTTGGAGATATGATTCGGTCTAAAAATTTGCCGCCCAAGGTCACCTTGGTTTCAACGGCCTCTTTTTCTTCATGACCTTCTTCCAAACCCTGCAAGATTTCCTGACCACGCTCATCATTTTTTAGAAAATGCTCCAACGCTGCCAAATGCACACAGTAGCCCCTCTTTTGGAAAAAATCGCAGGCACAAAAAACCAAATCATCCTCTAAACTATAGCGCAGTTCTTCTTCTGCAATGCGAGCGTAGAGCCGATTGTTCTTTTCCTTGATAATGTCAACCTTACCAGTTTCATAAAGGGCAACGCCTTCGATACGGACTTTCCCCGGAATCAATTTAGCCATATTTTTACCTTTACCTTATCTTTTTATTATACCATATTTTCCCCTATGAAAATAGCCTTCTAAGGATACTTTTCTCCTAGAAGGCTGGATTTTTAAAGTTTAGCAAAAGTCGTCACAATTCGCTGACACACTTCTTGCAACAGAGATTTAGGCATGGCTACATTGAGGCGAGCATGGAGACTTCCTTCCTCTCCAAAATCCAAACCACGGTTAAGGATAACCTTAGCTTCATTTCTCAAAAGCTCTTGTAATTTTTCATCAGTCAGGTCATAGGCTGAAAAATCAAGCCAAATCAAGTAGGTTCCTTGCGGTTTCATAACCTTGATTTTAGTCTCTTTTCCAAATAGATCTACCACATAATTGATGTGGTCTTCAAAGACTTGCTTGAGTTCCTCTAACCAATCCTTACCATAGCGATAGGCAGCTTCTGTCGCCAAATAACCCAAACCTGAAATTTCATGTTGATTATTAGCCAACTGGCGTTTCTGGTAAGCCAGTCTCAACTTAGGATTTTCAATAACTGCATAGGAATTTTTTGTTCCAGCAATATTAAAGGTTTTAGTGGCACTAGTCAAGACGATAGCAAATTCTTTAAAGTCAGGATTGATGGTATTGAAGGAATGATGCTTGTGACCAAAGAGGGCCAAATCTTGGTGAATCTCATCTGAAACCAAGAAAACACCGTGTTTTTGGCAGAGTTGGCCAATCTTCTCCAACACTTCCTTTTCCCAAACACGTCCACCAGGATTGTGAGGGTTGCAAAGAATATAGAGTTTGACCTCCTCTTCCACCAAATCCTTTTCAAGTCGATCAAAGTCAATCTCAAACAGACCATCCTTTTCCACCAAAGAATTGGTAATCAATCTACGATTGTTCAACTTGACACTGCGTGCAAAGGGGGGATAGACAGGTGTGTTAATCAAAACCGCCTCATCTTCTTTTGTAAAGGCTTGAATAGCTGTTGAGATAGCTGGGACTACACCCTCGATAAAGACTAGAGCTTCTTTATCAAAGTGGTAACCGTGTTGTGTGGCTTCCCACTTTTGAACTTCCTTAATTAACTCTTCACTGGCATAGGTATAACCATAGACCAATTGATCTGCGTAAGTTTGCACGGCTTGGCGTATTTCAGGCAAGACCACAAAGTCCATATCCGCTATCCAAGCTGGTAGGACTTCACTATCCGTTTCTGCCTCTTTCCATTTATAGGTATGGTGCCCTAAACGATTGGGCAAGCTTGTAAAATCATATTTTCCCATCTTTATCTTATCCTTCTAAAGCTTGGCTCAAATCTGCAATCAAATCTCTAGCATCCTCAATCCCAATAGACAAGCGCAAGAGGTCATCTGTCAAACCATAAGAATGGCGCACTTCTGCTGGAATATCAGCGTGAGTTTGCGTCGTTGGATAAGTAATGAGACTTTCTACCCCACCTAAACTTTCCGCAAAAGAGAAGACCTTGAGACTGTTCAAAATGTGAGGAATGCGTGTTTCATCGACTACTTTAAAGGAAATCATGCCCCCACGACCAGTGTAGAGAACTTCCTTAACTGCTGGAGAATCCTTCAAAAAGGCAACCACTTCTTGGGCGTTAGCTGTTGAGCGCTCCATACGAAGAGACAAGGTCTTAAGACCACGAATCAATTGATAACTATCAAATGGAGACAAGACTGCCCCTGTCGTATTGAGATTGTAAAAGAGCTTCTCGTATAGTTCTAAACTATTGGTCACAACCACTCCAGCCAAGACATCATTGTGGCCTGCTAGATACTTGGTTGCTGAATGAAGTACGATATCTGCCCCATCTTCAATCGGACGTTGGTAAATAGGGCTGTAGAATGTATTGTCCACAACTACTTTGGCACCCTTAGAATGAGCCAATTTTGCTAGTTTTTCGATATCAAATTCCAACATCAAAGGATTGGTTGGTGTTTCGATATAGAGAACATCCACATCCTTCTCCAACTCAGCAATCAACTCTTCTTCTGTATTGGCATAGGTAAAATGGAAACGGCCTTCCTGCTCCACTTGGTTGAACCAACGGAAAGAACCACCGTAAAGGTCACGGACAGCCAAGACCTTACTTCCTACTGGAAAGACGCTAAAAGCTAAAACAATAGCTGACATCCCTGAGCTAGTAGCTAGGGCATAATCTGCTGATTCAATCGCCGCCAAGACTTCTTCAGCCTTGCTACGAGTTGGGTTTTTGGTGCGTGTATAGTCAAATCCAGTAGATTGACCAAACTCTGGATGCTGATAGGTCGTTGAAAAATGAAGCGGTGTCACCAAAGCTCCTGTCGCTTCGTCTGACTTGATACCCGCCTGGGCCAAAATTGTGTTGATGTGTAATTCCTTGCTCATACAATACCTCCAAATCTATAGTAACTATTGTACCACTTATTTTCATCAACTCATTTTCTTCTTTTCAAGAGCTGGTTATAGTTTAAAACTATAGACTTATACTCTTCGAAAATCAAATTCAAACCACGTCAGCGTCGCCTTACCGTACTCAAGTACAGCTTGCGGCTAGCTTCCTAGTTTGCTCTTTGATTTTCATTGAGTTTTAGCTAGTAAAGCTAAAAAGAATCCAGAAAATCTTCCAGATTCTTTTGTGAAAATGATTGCTAGAGTTTACTTTGACTGAAAGAAGTCGTGTTGGGCTAAATAGTCATAATGGTCTTTGTTAAATTGATACTGACCTACATGCTGACTAACCTGACCGACATCCACGGAAAAAATATAGTTTTCATTTTGATAGTGCCAGTTCAGCCTAACTGTATTCAATACTGTCTTATAAGTAAAATCTTTGACTTGATTCCAAGGCATCTCTACGACTTGATTAGAACGATTTTCAGTTACATCACTGATGTCCATCAAGTAGATTCCCTTAGGTGTGAAGGCCAAAATCTTAGGCTTCACACTCGACTGAACATAGTAGGAACCGCCTATAATGAAAAAATCAATAAAGGATTTCAACCATGTCTTTTTCTTGAAAGCCATCAGAAAATTCTTTTGCCCTTCAATGCGACAAGTTGAAAGAAATGATGCAATCTGTTTTTCTGTCGCAAACTCCATAATAGCGCCCATGATGTTACCTCCATAACGATTAGTAAATAGTCAAATAAGAACTCTTCACATAAAGAAGAACTTATCATTTGTTGCGTTTTATCTTACTTTTCCAGTAGACGACATCCCTCCTATAACATTACCCTAGCGTGTGCATACTTCAATCAACATTGGGTAGATTTTCGAACGTAGTTTTTCATAACTTTTTATTATATTCATTATATCATAAATTCAATTAACTAAGAAAAAATGTAAGCACTTTTCTTCCAACTTCGCTATCATTCTATTAAAAAACGACAGCTTCTTTCGAAACCATCATTTTTCTTGAAAAATCCTTATTTGACATGTTTTGCCAATTCTTCTTGGGCTTTTTTATTAGATTCTTCTTTTTCTTTCAACCATTTTTCTTTGGCTTTTTCATATTCATCTTTTGTGACTGTTTTATCTTGTACTTTGAGGTATTTATATGATTCGATACCTTTATTACCAGCTAATGAATATGGTTCTGAGAAAGGAACAGTTTTTCTCAATACTGGTGTTCCACCTTTAGAAACATTTGGAATTGCTAAAGCACTATCTACCAACCAAGCTTGGATCTCAGCATATTTTTCATATCGTTTCGCAAGATCTTGTTCCTTGTTAGCTTCTTCCAACATTTGAGTGTAGACATCTAGTCCAACAGCCTTAGCCTTGTCATTGGCTTCACCTGGCTCTAAACCTAGATTTTGCATCAAACCACCAGAATTAACGTTAAAGACATCAAGATAGGTTGAAGGATCTTGGTAATCAGGACCCCAACCACCGTTGTAAAGATCATAATCCTTCTGAGCTGCTGTCTGAGCCAAATAGCTTGAATTGTCATAATCTTCCGTAGTGAGTTGTTGAATATCAATTACAACATTTTCTGCACCTAAAGCCGCCTCAATAGATTGCTTCATAGAGTTTGCCTCTTGGACACCCTTTTTAGCAGCTTGGTCAACTGTCATGTCCAAGTGGATAGGGAATTGAACTCCTTTAGCTTGGAGTTCTTTCTTAGCTTCAGCAAATTTGGCTTTAGCTTTTTCAGCATTGTAGTATGGATCTTGGGCATCAGCAAAGTTGATTCCTTGCCATTCCTTACCGTAGTTAACCATTTTAGACGCAACTACTTCACCAAAGTCTTTGCCATTGATACTTACGAAGTTTGGTGGAACGACTAGGTTACGCAAAATCTTGGTTGCACCATCCTCTCCTTGAGATTGAGCCCCGTAAGCTGTCCGGTCATAGGCAAAGTTAATGGCTTGACGGAAGTTTTTATTAAGAACCGCTTCCTGAGTCGATTTCTTTTCAGCATCACTTGCCTTGGAAGTGAATTTATAAGATTTTCTATCTAGGTTAAAGTTTAAGAAATAAGAAGTGGCATCTTGCAAGCTATAGATGATATTGTCCTTATTCTTTTCTTTAATACCTTCAAAGCTTGAACTGTTTGGATAGAGACGAGCGTAGCTATAAGCTCCCTCCACAAAGTTACGAGCTAGTGCATCTTGGTCACTACCATCATAATAAGCCAATTTCACATCATCTACAAAGACATTTTTAGCGTCCCAATAGTTAGGATTTTTCTTGAATTCGATAACTGATTTTGAAACAAAGGATTTCATCAAGAAAGGTCCATTGTACAAAATGCTAGATGGGTCTACCTTCCCAAAATCATCCCCTTTTGATTTCAAGAAATCCCCATTAACTGGGAAAAGAATCGTTGACGTTGTTTTTGAGTTCCAATAAGATTCTGGTCGTGTCAAAGTATATTGAACGGTTTGGTCATCAAGAGCCTTAACTCCGACAGTTGAAAAGTCGCTTGTTTTACCGTTAATGTAATCATCCAAACCTGCTACGGATTCTTGCACTAAATACAAGGCTTCTGATTTTTTATCAGTTGCATATTTCAAACCAGTGACAAAATCTTGGGCAGTTACAGGAGCATATTCATCTCCATCTGCAGTATACCATTTAGCATCTTTACGCAGTTTGTAAGTATAGGTCAAACCATCCTTGGATACACTCCAATCCTCTGCCAAGGATGGGATATAGTTCCCATACTGGTCATTTTCCATTAGACCATCTACTAAATTAACCACGATATCATTGGTTGTTGCACGATTTTCTGCTAGATAGTTCAAACTAGATGGATCACTAGTATAAACATAGTTATATGTTTTTGACGCTGTGCTAGAATTTCCACAGGCACTTAACAAAATACCTGCACTTAAAACGACACCTGCAAGTGTTGCATACTTGGCTTTAGACTTTTTCATCTCCAGAACCTCCTGATTTAAATATTTGTCTTATTATACAACTCGGATTTTATTTAGTCAATAACTTTTTTAAAAAAATTAATCATTCCATCTACAAACTATAGAAATTATTCTACAAAATAATAAAAAAGAGAATAATTCAATCATTCCTTGATAGAAACGTTCAAATTATTCCTTTTATTTATAAAAATTTATTGAGAAATTCTTAATTTTGCTCGCAGGCGATCTGCTTGAGCTTGTCCAATCACCTTGTCCAATAAGCGAGTGCGAAGACTCAAGGATCCATAAACTCCTCCTCCCATGGCACCGACAAGAGCTACATAAAGGAAACTCCATAAACGTCCACTCGGTTGGAAGACAAATCCTAAAATCCACTGGATGGCACCTACACCGATGAACATAACAAGGGTCAACAAACTGATTAAAATGGTTCGCTTCACAATCACCTTGCGCTTGACACCCGTTACCTTACAAATATCCCGATACATCAAGACGTTAGGAATGATAAGACCGATAGTTGTAGAAATCAAAGGGCCATAACTGTGGAAGAGGGCAATAGTTGGAATTTGCAATACCAACTTGGCAATCGAACCATAGATAAAATAGAGAACTGCCTTACGGTTACGGAACATGGCTTGAAGCATTGGAGACAAGACCATGTACAAGCCTAAAATAGTAGACTGCAAAACTGCAAAGACAAACAATCCCATAGCCAAACTATCTGGCTTGCCATAGAAGACTGTATAGAGAGGTTCTCCGACCATGACTACTCCAACCGTTGCTGGCAGTAGGAATAAGAAAAGCATGGTAATACTGTCTTGAACTAGACGAGAAGCTGCCTTCAAGTCCCCCTTGACATAGTTTTCAGTCAAGAGTGGCAAGCCTACACTACCAATCGAGACCCCAACAGAAATCAAAATCATCGTGATTTTATTAGGATTGGCTGAGAAATAAGAAAACATGACAACCAAGTCTTCATTACTATAATTGGTAAACCAACTCATACTATTGATAAAGGTCATCTGGTCCAGAATCTGGAAGAGCTGGATAGCAGACCCTGTCAGGATAAAAGGAATAGCTTCCTTAATGGTATCAACCAAGAGACGCTTACTATTAATCTTATCTCCTGTTTCAAGGACTCTTTTAAGTAATCCTTCTTTGGCAAGGAAATAGAGCAAAACTACAAAACTGGCTACCATACCGACAAAGGCAGCAAAGGTAGATTGGGTAACCGCTGCTAGATAATCTCCTGAACCGAGCTTCATAATGATAAAGGTTGCTAAGAGCATCCAGATAACACGAATGACCTGCTCAGCAATTTGACTCATGGCATAAGGTTTGAGGTTATTCATCCCTTGGAAAAATCCTCGGATAACACTCATAGATGGGAAAATCAAGACCGCCCAAGCCAAACTCTGCATGATTGGGATCAAGTCTTTGCCCACGCCAGATAAGTCTGCTAGCCAAGGAGCAAAGACATACAAGATTAGTGCAAAAATCAGACCTAGTCCCGTCATAAAGCCTAAAAAGCTCCGAATCAGGGCAAAGCTATGCTCTTCTTCTCGCATGGTATTGTACTTGGCAACTTGCTTAGCCACCGCAACTGGAATCCCTGCTGTTGAAACCAGCAAAAACCAGGCATAGATATTGTAGCCCATTGTAAAGAGACCATTGGCTGTAGCCGCATAAGACCCCATCCAGATATACCAAGGGATAATATAAATGGCCCCGAGTAGGCGACTGATAAAGTTACTAGCCGTTAGCCAAGCAGTCCCCCGTAACATCTGGGCCTGCTGGTGATTGTTTTCGTGCGACATAGATTCCTCATTTTATTTTAATCACTAGGAAAAATTCCTCATCTTCCATTATAAACTTTTCCTTGTTACTTGTAAAATTCGGGCTTGAAGTTTATAATGGAAAGTATGATTAAGATTGAAACCGCATTAGATATTTTAAAGAAAGATGGCCTTTTTCGCGAAATTATTGACCAAGGTCATTACCACTATAACTACAGAGAAGTTGTTTTTGATAGCATCAGCTACGATAGCCGAAAAGTAAAAGAAGACACTCTTTTTTTTGCAAAAGGTGCTGCCTTTAAAAAAGAATACCTTCTTTCTGCTATAACACAAGGCTTAGCTTGGTATGTAGCTGAAAAGGACTACGAAGTCGGTATCCCTGTCATCATTGTTAACGATATAAAGAAAGCCATGAGTTTGATTGCCATGGAGTTCTATGGCAATCCACAAGAGAAACTCAAAATTCTCGCCTTCACAGGAACTAAGGGTAAGACAACAGCAGCTTACTTTGCTTACAACATCCTATCTCAACGTTACCCAACCGCCCTCTTGTCAACCATGAATACGACTTTGGATGGCAAGACTTTCTTTAAATCTTCATTCTCAACACCTGAAAATATAGACCTATTTGACATGATGGCTCAAGCTGTTAAGAATGGAAGAACCCATCTCGTAATGGAAGTCTCTAGTCAAGCCTATCTAGTCCATCGAGTCTATGGTCTGACCTTTGATGTAGGTGTCTTTCTTAACATCACTCCAGACCATATCGGCCCGATTGAACACCCTAGCTTTGAAGACTACTTCTACCACAAACGTCTCTTGATGAAAAATAGCCGAGCAGTCATCATTAACAGTGACATGGACCACTTTTCTGTCTTGAAAGAACAAGTGGCAGATCAAGAACATGATTTCTATGGTAGTCAGTCAAGTAACCAAATCGAGAATTCCAAAGCCTTTAGCTTTTCAGCTAGTGGGAAATTAGATGGGGACTATGATATCCAACTGATTGGCCACTTCAATCAAGAAAATGCAGTTGCTGCTGGACTTGCCTGTCTCCGTCTAGGAGCAAGTCTTGAGGACATCAAAAAAGGAATCGCTGCAACCCGTGTTCCTGGCCGTATGGAAGTCCTGACTCAGAAAAATGGAGCCAAGGTCTTCATCGACTATGCCCACAATGGTGACAGTCTCAAAAAACTAATCAAGGTTGTAGAGACTCATCAAACTGGTAAGATTGCCCTAGTCCTCGGTTCTACTGGAAATAAGGGAGAAAGTCGTCGTAAGGACTTTGGACTCCTCCTCAATCAACACCCTGAGATTCAAGTCTTTCTGACTGCTGATGACCCCAACAATGAAGACCCAATGGCCATTGCGGATGAAATTAGTAGCTATATTAGCCATCCTGTTGAAAAGATTGCGGATCGCCAAGAAGCGATTAAGGCAGCCATGGCCATCACAAATCAAGAATTAGACGCTGTCATTATTGCTGGTAAGGGAGCCGATTGCTACCAAATCGTCCAAGGCAAGAAAGAACCCTACCCAGGAGATGCAGCCGTCGCAGAAAATTATTTATAAGATAGAAAAAAATCAAGGGAAATGCAACCCTTGATTTTTTCTATCCTTTATTTAAAAGCGTTTTTCAAACCTTCAACGGCACCTTCTACAGCACCTTTAGCATCTTCAACTACTTCTTTTGCCTTAGCAACTGTCTTTTCTACAGCGCCTTCTGCTTCAGTCTTGCTATCCCCAGTAACTTTACCAAATCCTTCTTTGATAGCGCCTGTTGCTTGTTCCAATTTGTTTTCAAGTGACATATGATTGTCTCCTTTAATTTTATTCCGATATGTGTTACCGATTACATATAGTTTATACCGAATACTAAGGAAAGTCAAACAATGTGCTCAGAAACAAGAAATCATGCCAAGCAGAAAGTTAATCTGTCCTTATCAAAATCGACGGCCAACTCATACTTTCCATCTTCATTTTGGACAATATAGCCTAGAACAACTAAACCGTCCACAAAAATATCACGGCGTTTCTGCATCAGTTGATCTTTTTTGAGAAATTTGAGCAAAAAAGTTGTCATGTATTTAAGAGCATACTCTGGATTAACATCTCCCAAAATGGCATAGAGCTCCTGCTGTTTTTCTGTCAAAGGATACTGCTGTTTGACCTTGTAGAAATAATTGGACAGGGTCATTTTTGTGCGAGCAAAGTCCGTCTTTTCAACTAAAATAGCTACATTGGTTTGATTGCGTAATTCTGTCTCAAACCTCTGCTCTAACAAAGCTTGATAGACCGGACTAGATTCGCTGACAAAAATCTCTTGATCCAGTTCAAGACTATCGAGTGATTCAAGCATAGGAAGATTAAGGTAATAACGCTTATTTTCTCGTAGAATCAAACCTGCCTTTATATACTCTTCCATGAGTTTATCAACTGCAATATCTGGAAATTGAGCCTTGATTTCCCGTAAAATCACATCCTCATGCTGGTCCAGATAGCGGATCAATTCTCCAAAAAACGGCTGTCTCGTCAAACGAGATGGATTAAAAATCTGAATCATGAAGATTCCTTTCTTTACATTCTAACAGAGGCGATGCTGCCAACTGACTAGGATTGGTCCCAGCTTGGTTCAGAGGAACAGGCAGACCTAGTTCTCTGTAATACTCTCTCCAAAAATCACTAATCTCCTGCTCCCCATCCCCAAATTTCATAGGTATGGTTTCAAATATCGGTAGGATTTCTGCCATGTACTGGGAACAGTAAAAACCAGCTCCATCTGGATAGAAAGAAGCATTATAAGGAGCTCCAAGATGTTTGCAAGCTTTTTCCTTCACAGACTGGATATCCATTTCTGGGTAGACATAGAGGTCGTACAAGTGATTGGGCTCAAAGAAGTCTGCAGGTTCTTGACAGACAACACCAGCCTGTCCACTAGCGTGGTAAATCATCCCATCCAAATAAATCGCAACATGGTTATAGTTGCCTGTGGAAGTCTGGATGGCCTGTCCCATATCTGACTCATCTCTCACAAAAATCAAATCGCCATTTTCTAACATGCTTCACTCCTAGAAAAAAAGGAGCCGAAACTCCTTTCGATATAAGTCAAACTAGACTTTCCGATTTTGAACTGAAACTCAAAATCTTAAGCATTGAAGCTTTCAGTCAATTGAGGTACCACTTGTTTCTTACGTGAAACAGCACCAGCAAGGAAAGCATGGTTATTTTCAAGTTTGAAGTTGAAAGCCGCTTCGACCTTGCCCATATTGGCACCAAGAGCCAAGATTTCTGAGTTTGAGTTGACGATATCTGTAATCATCAAGACAAAGTCAGAATAACCATTTGCTGCGTTAGCGGCTTGCATTGCAGCTTCAATTTCTGCTTGACGTTCTAAAACTTCAGCGATGTCAACTGTGTTTACTTGAGCAACACGGACATTATTTCCGTTCAATTCAAAAGTTTTAGCATCGATGTCAATCAATTCTTCAGCAGATTTGCTAGCCAAGTTTGTACCAGCTTTCAACATAGCCAAGCCATATTCTTCCAAGTTGACACCAGCCAATTCAGCCAATTCTGGAGCAATAACTTTATCTGTTGGGTGTGTTGTTGGTGATTTCAAAAGAAGGGTATCTGAAATCAAACCTGAAAGCATCAAACCAGCAATCTCTTTAGGCACAGCTACACCATGTTCTTTGAACATACGGTAAACGATTGAAGACGCTGATCCAACTGGCTCCAAACGCATGTAAAGTGGGCTTGCAGTTTCAAAGTTAGCCACACGGTGGTGGTCCACAACACCATAAACTTCTACTTCAGCGATATCTGATACAGATTGTTGGAATTCATTGTGATCAGTCAGGATAACTTGCTCTGCACCTTCTGCTTTAGCAGAAGCGATAACACGCGGTGCTTCTACACCAAAATAGTTCAAGACAAAGGCTGTTTCTTCATTTGGAGTTCCAAGGGCAACAGCTTCCGTATCCAAACCGTAAGCTTCTTTTGCAAGGTAGGCAAAGGCTACAGATGACCCGATGGCATCTGAGTCTGGATTTTGGTGACCAAATACTAGAATCTTAGACATGATAATACCTCATTTTGTTTATTCTCTTTATTGTAGCATTTTTTTCGCTTTTTGACAAAAGTAAGAGGAGTCAAAGGACTCCTTACGATTCTTCAAAATAACTGAGTAAATTTTTATCTTGATTTTCAGATAAAAATCTTTCCTTCTGTGGCCTCTTCTTACGCTTGAGAAGGGCTTCTGCCGACATGGCTTCTTCCTTACTGGCAAAACCTTGAGCATAGATAAGTTTGACTGGCAAGCGTGCTCTTGTATATTTGGCTCCCTTCCCACTATTATGCATAGCGAGGCGTCTTCTCACATCAGTCGTATAGCCTGTATAGTAGGATCCGTCACGACACTCCAGAACGTACATATAAGCCTTATGATCCATAATAAATCTCTTCAAGTTCAGGCGTATAAGAGCCATCATCATTGTGGACAATGAGAGGTGGCAAGACCTTAAAGCCACTTGTCGAGCCATCCTTGATAGCCTCAATCAAAAGCATATTGGCTTCCTTTTCTCTTTTTGGATAAACAAACTGCAGACGCTTAGGAGCTAGATTATGCCGTTGTAACGTATCCAAAATATCCAGAAGTCGATCAGGACGATGAACCATGGCCAAACGCCCATTGGACTTGAGAATACTCTGGGCACTACGACAGATTTCCTGCAAATTGGTCGTGATTTCATGTCGCGCCAAGAGATAATGTTCGCTCTCGTTCAGATTGGAATGAGGATCCACCTTGAAATAGGGCGGATTACACAAAATCATATCCACTTTACTTCCCTGGATGTAAGCAGGCATATTTTTCAAATCATCACAGATGACCCCCATCTGCTCTTCCAAACCATTCAAACGGACAGAGCGTTCAGCCATATCCGCCAAACGCTCCTGAATCTCAACAGCCAAAATCTGTGCCTGAGTACGAGTGCTAGCAAATAGCCCAACTGCTCCATTTCCAGCACAAAAATCCACTATCAAGCCCTTTTTAGGAAAACGTGGAAATCGTGACAAGAGAACACTATCCACCGAATAACTAAAAACCTCTCTATTTTGAATGATTTTGATATCTGTCGAAAAGAGCTGGTTAATGCGCTCTCCTGATTTTAATAATTGTTCTTCTTCCATGGTCTTATTATAGCAAATTTATATTAACATTACAAAAGATAGAGATTTCTAACTAGTGCTTCTGATTCTTCAAATGTTGAAGGGCTTCCTTGGTCCAAATTGGCATCATTCGTTTGAGAGGCGCAAAGCCATAGTTAAAACGGTCGCTTGAAAAGCGTCGCCGTCTCGGAAACTGGTGCTTTTCTTCCTCCAAAGTGCGGATAGAAAGACTAGCTTTCCCTGTAAATTCATCTAAATCCACTACTTGAACTTGAACCTCTTCATCAACTTTCAAGGCTTCTTGGATATTTTCAATAAAGCCTGTCCGAATCTCTGAAATGTGAATCAGCCCTGTATCACCCGTCTCTAGCTCAACAAAGGCACCGTATGGCTGAATCCCTGTAATACGGCCCTTTAGTTTATCACCGATTTTCATCTTAATCCTCGATTTCAATTGTTTCAATCACGACATCTTCAACTGGCTTATCCATAGCCCCTGTCTCAACAGCTGCAATTGCATCCAAGACAGCGTAAGATGCTTCATCCGCTAACTGACCAAAAACAGTGTGACGGCGGTCTAGATGAGGAGTTCCTCCTTGGTTGGCATAGATTTCTGCAATCGGTTCTGGCCAACCACCACGAACAATTTCTTTCTTAGAATAAGGCAAATGTTGATTTTGCACGATAAAGAACTGGCTGCCGTTGGTATTTGGACCAGCATTGGCCATAGAAAGGGCTCCACGGATATTGTAAAGTTCTTCTGAGAATTCATCCTCAAATGATTCGCCGTAGATTGACTCGCCACCCATACCAGTTCCAGTTGGGTCTCCACCTTGAATCATAAAGTCCTTGATAATACGGTGGAAAATGACACCATCATAGTAACCATCTTTTGAAAGAGCTACAAAGTTAGCTACTGTTTTAGGAGCATGTTCAGGGAAGAGCTTAATACGCAAGTCTCCGTGATTGGTCTTAATGGTCGCGATAGGACCTTCTACTGTTTCAATGTCTACTTGTGGGAAATGCAATTCTTTTTCTACCATACCAAATCCTTCTAAGGCATCAAAAATGCCATCTTCTTCTAATGTTTTTGTAATATAATCTGCTTTTTCTTTGATTTTATCATGAGAAATTCCCATTGCAACGCTGATTCCAGCATAATCAAAGAGTTCCAAGTCGTTGAGACCATCTCCAAAAACCATGACGTTCTCTGGTTTCAAGCCAAGGTGTTCCACAACCTTTTCCACACCCGTCGCTTTGGAACCTGGAATCGGCACAATGTCAGACGAATGTTGATGCCAACGAACCATGCGAAGTTTGTCAGAGAGACTGTCAGGTAAGTGGAAGTCATCTCCTTTATCTTCAAAGGTCCACATTTGATAGATGTCTTCTTTCTCATGGAAATCAGGATCCACATCCAAATCGGGGTAAATTGGATTGATAGCCTCACTAATCATATCGGTGCGAGTCGACAACTTGGCATCATGACTCCCAACCAAGCCATACTCAATTCCCTCTTGCTTGGCCCAAGAGATATACTCCTCAACATCTGACTTCTCAATCTGATGTTGATAAATAACCTGACCTTTTTTATCTTCAATGTAGGCCCCATTTAAGGTTACAAAAAAGTCAGGCTTGAGCTCACGAATCTCTGACACAACACCAAAAATCCCTCGTCCAGAAGCAATACCTGTCAAAATTCCTTTCTCACGTAATTGCTTAAAAACAGTTGGGATTGAAGCTGGAATAAAACCCGTCTTGGAATTTCTCAATGTATCATCAATATCAAAAAAGACAATCTTTATCTTCTTTGCCTTATATCTTAATTTGGCATCCATCTCACTACCTCTTTCAATCTAACTCTTTCCATTATACCATAAAGTAGCTAAATCCCCTATTTTCAAAAAGTTTCCAGTTTTATTGTAAGTCCTTGGATAAGTATAAAACTAAATCATTATCATTTTGACAACTTGCACCCATTTCTAGCGGTTTATTTCTATACCAGACACCTGTCCCATCTGGAATGTAGCCTCGTTTGATATACAATCTCTGGGCAGGACCATAGCCTAAGTGCAAACCTACACCAAGAGTGATCTTACTCGAAACAAACTTGACTCGTTTTTCTGCTTCTTCTAGCAGTTGATTCCCAATCCCTTGATTTCGAAAAGGCTCAAACACATTAAAATCTGATAATTCTGGATAGACTTCTGCAAAAGGACCATGTTTAGCAGAGGGCAAAATAGTAACGTAGCCCGCTACAGCACCATCAATCTCTGCAACTAAGACTTCTCTGTCGCCACTTGCTTGCTCCCAAAAATAGCTAGCTAAGATTTCCTCTCTACCAGGCCAACCTTGATTCATAAATCCATGATATAAGGATTCAATATCAGACTTAATCATATTTCTAATCGTACAATTCATCTTTGACTTACCCACCTTTACTCTTTCTATTACCATTATAGCACGCCAAGGTCAGAAAAAACTATCTCGTGAAAAAAGACCCAACCGGGTCTTAATTCGCTTTCTTGTTTTCAAGCTCATGAAAAAGAGGTCCACTGGACCCAACTCGCATTCTCATTTCAAGGCTCGTAAAAAAGAGATCCACCCGGATCTCTTTTTTAATCTTCGTTTACGAAAGGCATCAAAGCCATTACGCGAGCGCGTTTGATAGCTGTTGTTACTTTACGTTGGTTTTTAGCTGAAGTTCCTGTTACACGACGAGGAAGGATTTTCCCACGTTCTGAAACGAAACGGCTAAGAAGCTCAGTATCTTTGTAATCAACATATTCAATTTTGTTTGCTGCGATGTAATCAACTTTTTTACGGCGTTTGAATCCGCCACGACGTTGTTGAGCCATGTTTTTTCTCCTTTATAATTTTAGTTGTCCATTAGAATGGTAAATCATCATCTGAAATATCCAATGGATTTGTTGCTCCAAATGGATTTTCATCACGTGAAAAGTCTGGTACTGAATTTGTAGGCGCTGAATAGTTTGCAGTTGGTGCAGAGTAAGCTCCACCTGTATGACCCTCACGCACACTACGGCTTTCCAACATTTGGAAATTTTCAGCCACGACCTCTGTCACGTAGACACGTTGTCCTTGCTGGTTATCGTAACTACGAGTCTGGATACGACCTGTCACCCCGATAAGTGAGCCTTTTTTAGCCCAGTTAGCAAGGTTTTCAGCCTGTTGGCGCCACATAACGACATTGATAAAATCAGCCTCACGTTCGCCATTTTGACTCTTAAATGTACGGTTTACTGCAAGAGTAAAAGTCGCAACTGCTACATTTGATGGGGTATAACGCAACTCAGCGTCACGTGTCATACGCCCTACAAGTACAACATTGTTAATCATAGTTTACCTTCTTACGCGTCAGTTTTGACGATCATGTGACGAAGAATGTCAGCGTTGATTTTTGAAAGACGGTCAAACTCTTTAAGAGCTGCGTCGTCGTTTGCTTCAACGTTAACAATGTGGTAAAGTCCTTCACGGAAATCTTTGATTTCGTATGCAAGACGGCGTTTTTCCCAAGATTTTGATTCAACAACAGTTGCACCGTTGTCAGTCAAAATAGAGTCAAAACGTGCTACCAAAGCGTTTTTAGCTTCTTCTTCAATGTTTGGACGAATGATATAAAGAATTTCGTATTTAGCCATTGATATGTTCCTCCTTTTGGTCTAATGACCCCAAGACTTTGCAAGGGGTAAGTGAGGTTCGCTCACAATAAACTATTATACTAGAAAATATTTTTTTACGCAAGCAAAAACACCGAAATAAAAAAAGAAGATGACGAATCATCTTCTCAAAAACTATAAGTTTTTAGTCTTCTTTTTTCTTGCGAGCAAGAAGTCCAAATCCACCTAGGGCTCCAAGAAGTCCAAGCGCTGCAAGACTAGCGTTAGCTTCTGTACCTGTGTTAGGTAATTCTTTTTGACCATCAACATATTTAGGTGTTGCTGGTTGAGTAGCTGAATCAGTTGCTACTGATGTTTCAGCTGGTGCTGGAACTGCAGGTTGGTTTGGATTTGTTTGTTGTTCCGGTTGCACTGGAGCTACTGGTTGTTCAGGAGTCTCTGGTGTTGATGGAACAGGTTGTGGTGTTGCCACTTTCTTGTAATGATGTACAAGATTTCCATTAGGGTCTTTCGTAGTTGTTACGTATTCGTAACCTGAAATTCCTTTTGGAGCTTGTGCTCCTTTTTCACTTGGTGCGATATCTTTACCATTTTCGTCTACATAGTAAGTCACAACTTGTTCAGGTTGCGGTTTTGGTTGTGGAGTATAACCGTTCTGATCCCCATTTGGAGTTACATTTGGAATGTAATTAATTGGTGTATCCTCACCTGGATTTGTTGGGATATCTGGACTGATGTATCCTTTTGTTGGATCATTTGGATCTACTGGTTTAAGTGGTTGACCATTTCCATCAACAGGTGTATGACCTGGTACGTATGGAAGAACTGGTTTATCACTTCCTGGTTTGGTTGGATCTTGTGGATCATTTGGATACTTGATTGGATTTGTTGGTTGACCTGGGATATTTGGAATCCATGATCCGATTGGTTTGTACACGTATGTTACTATCGAACCTTCTTTTCCAATCTTACCTTTAGCATCTCCATCTACACGAACAAGTAGGTATCCTGGAATCACTTTTCCAGTTGTTGTGTACTCATCTCCCACTTTTCCTTCTGTTGTTTCTGCAGGGATTAAGTCTTTTCCATTTTCATCTACGTATTTAACTACTAATTTTGCTTTGTTGGCTACGTAGTTAATTACTGTATCTTGACTTGGATCTGTTGGGATGTTTGGTACTACATATCCTTTTGATGGATCTGTTGGATCTACTGGTTTAAGTGGATTGCCATCTTTATCTTCTGGAGTGAATCCTGGAACGTATGGTAACACTTCTGTTGGTTGTCCTGGTTTGGTTGGATCTTGTGGATCATTTGGATACTTGATTGGATTTGTTGGTTGACCTGGGATGTTTGGAATCCATGATCCGATTGGTTTGTACACGTATGTTACTGTCGAACCTTCTGTTCCAATCTTACCTTTAGCATCTCCATCTACACGAACAAGTAGGTGTCCTGGAATCACTTTTCCAGTTGTTGTGTACTCATCTCCTACTTTTCCTTCTGTTGTTTCTGAAGGGATTAGGTCTTTGCCATTTTCATCTACATACTTCACTACTAGTTTAGCTTTGTTAGCTTCATAGTTAATTACTGTATCTTGACTTGGATCTGTTGGGATGTTTGGTACTACATATCCTTTAGTTGGATCTTGTGGATCTACTGGTTTAAGTGGTTGTCCATTTCCATCTTTTGGAGTATATCCTGGTACGTATGGTAATGTTTCTGTTGGTTGTCCTGGTTTGGTTGGATCTGTTGGATCATTTGGATACTTGATTGGGTTTGTTGGTTGACCTGGAATGTTTGGAATCCAAGAACCAAGTGGTTTGTAAACGTATGTTACTGTTGAACCATCTTTGCCAATCTTACCTTTAGCTTCTCCTTCAACGCGAACTAGTAAGTGTCCTGGAATCACTTTTCCACTTGTAGAGTACTCATCTCCGACTTTTCCTTCTGTTGTTTCTGAAGGGATTAAGTCTTTTCCTTTTTCATCTACATATTTAACTACTAAGTTTGCTTTGTTTGCTACGTAGTTAATTACTGTATCTTGACTTGGATCTGTTGGGATGTTTGGTACTACATATCCTTTTGTTGGATCGTTTGGATCTACTGGTTTAAGTGGGTTGCCATCTTTATCTTCTGGAGTGAATCCTGGTACGTATGGTAACACTTCTGTTGGTTGTCCTGGTTTTGTTGGATCTGCTGGATTGTTTGGATACTTGATTGGGTTTGTTGGTTGACCTGGGATGTTTGGAATCCATGAACCGATTGGTTTGTAGGTTACTACTTCTTTAGTATTTTCTGAATCTGCAGTTACTTTTGTAGCTGGTACTGTTGCTTTATCAGCTAAGTATCCTTTAACTACTGGTGATTTCACTTCAGGTAAGTCTTTAGCTTCTGACCAGTCTCCGTATGTAACCTCACCTGTAACCAAGTTGACTTTAGCTTCACGTGTGAATTTAGCTTCTTGTGTTACTGTTTTTGGTGTTCCATCTTCATTTAACACTGGAGTTCCATCTTCGTATACGTATGTGATTGTACGTGTTACTGTTTTGTTTAGATCTTTTTCTTCTAATCCAGCTGGGTATTTAGGTCCATCTGGATTGTTTGGATCTACTGGAGTTCCTGGTGTTTTCGGTTGATCTGGTGTAACTGGTACAACACGTTCTTTAAGCGTTACTTTAAACTCTTGATCAGTGTCTTTATCTTTATCGAACTTACCGCCTTCTGGGTATGTATTAGATACTAATTCATATCCTTTGTTTTCAAGTTCTTTGATTTTCGCTTTTACATCAGCCTCTTTTGTAAGTGGTGTATCTGAATCACCTTGTTCAGTAATAGCGTCAACACCTGGAATTGGATTTCCTTTTTCATCTACGAATGTTGTTTTCGCTTTTTGAGTATCTTTTACGTAGTTGATTGGAGTGTCTTGACTTGGATCTGTTGGAAGATCTGGTACGATATATCCTTTTGTTGGGTCGGTCGGATCTACTGGTTTAAGTGGATTTCCATCTTTATCCTTAGGTGTGAATCCTTCTACGTATGGTAATGTTTCTGTTGGTTTACCTGGTTTTGTTGGATCATCTGGATTATTTGGATATTTGATTGGGGTTGTTGGTTGTCCTGGGATATTTGGAATCCATGATCCGATTGGTTTGTAAGTTACTACTTCAGTAATATCTTTGGAATCTCCAGTTACATTTACTACAGGAACACTTGCTTTATCAGCTAAGAAGCCTGTTACTACTGGTGATTTGACTTCTGGTAAGTCTTTAGCTTCTGACCAGTCTCCGTATGTAACTTCTCCTGTAACTAAGTTAACTTTGGCTTCACGTGTGAATTTAGCTTCTTGTGTTGCTGTTTTTGGTGTTCCATCTTCATTTAATACTGGAGTTCCATCTTCGTACACATAAGTGATTGTACGTGTTACTGTTTTGTTTAGATCTTTTTCTTCCAAGCCAGCTGGATATTTAGGTCCGTCTGGGTTGTTTGGATCTACTGGAGTTCCTGGTGTTTTTGGTTGATCTGGTGTTACCGTAACTTCTTTTTGTTTAAGTATTACTTTGAACTCTTGATCTGTATCTTTATCCGTATCGAACTTACCACCTTCTGGGTATGTATTAGATACTAATTCATATCCTTTGTTTTCAAGTTCTTTGATCTTAGCTTTAACATCAGCTTCTTTTGTTAATGGAGTTTCTGATCCACCTTGTTCTGTAATTTCAGCTACTCCTGGAATTGCATTTCCTTTTTCGTCTACAAATGTTGTTTTCGCTTTTTGGATTGCTGTATATTTAACAACATATTCGTAATCTTCATCTGTAGCTGTTGTTGCTTGTACTGGAACTTTTTCTACACTTGCGATGTAACCTTCTTTTTGAGGTACTGCAAGTTCTGGAAGATCAGTACTTTGACCATCAGTTCCTTTCCAGTTAATATAAACTGGTCTGTCATTAGAGTTAATTACCGCTTTACCTTCTGCAGTTAACTTGATTGAACCTGTGTAGCTTACAGTTTGTTTTTCTGATGGGAATACTTCTGTACCCGCTAAGCCTGCAACATTATCAGCGTATACAAATTTAATTGTACGGTTTACTTCTTCTACTTTTGTTTTCTTAACATAATTATATTCTGCTGGGGTAACAAATGCAGATCCATTTATACCTTTAGCTTTTAATTCTTCTTCAGAATATAAATCTCTTGCTCTTGTCTTCGTAACACTTAGTGTTCCTTTAGTATTTTCAGCAGGAATATCTGCAAGAATATATTCTTCTCCATTAACTTCTTTAACTAAGTCTACGTTATCATTACTTACATCATATTTATTTCCAAGTACATTAGTATAATCTTTTGAACCATCTTCACTTAAAGGAATATTCCCCGTATATCTTGTTGGTTCAAAACCTATAACTTCACCTGTCACTAAATCTTTGAATGTTCTAACAACAGCTCCTGTTGGTGGCTCACCTTGAACTTTACCGTCACCATTAACATTCCAACCATTTGGCACTTTAGTTATAACATCTTCTTTCCCACCGTTAATAGATTCTCCACCTGATACAGTAAGAGTTGCTGCAGTTTTATCGTTTCCTACATAACCTTGTTTAATTAATCCATTTTCATAAGTAATATTAGAATATTCACTTGTTAAGGTTTTATCTTTTACTACTTTCTCAATACCTAAAGATTGAAGAGGCATAGAGACTATAGAATCTTCTTGAATAGTTCCTTCTGTAACAGTAAGTTCTAATTCCGTTGGTGAAATTAATCTAGGTGTTAATGTAAAACCAGTATCTCGACCATCTTGTAAAATCCATACATTGTTTTCATTAGCTCTAGCATTAGACCAACGATTTTGTGGACGATAAGTAATACTATCACCTTTATTAGGGTTAATAGTAGACGCTGTATTTAATCCATTTACAAAGCTAGAACTTCCTTCAAGTTCTTTAAATTCAGTAAAATCTGCATTTGGAAGTTTAATAGTAAATTTAGATCCTACTCCATAACGAACATCTGAATCAGTTCTTAATACGATTGAATCACTTCTACTTTTTAGCTCATTGTTAAGGTAGTTCAATCCATTATTTTCACTTAGTGATGCACTAGTACCTTGTTTTTGATAGCTAGGTTGTTGACCTTTTCTTGTATAAGTATGTTCAAGAACCGTACGCCCATCAATTTTAATAGTCGCTGTATACGGAGTGTCTTTTGAAATTTGTGGTGCTAAATATCCATTACCCGATAAATTACTCGCTCCAAACGACACATTCGGATAGTCTTTTACTTTATCGTTCCACTCGATGTTGTAAGTATATGTACCAGTTTCGTTAGCTACCGCTGGTTGCTCAGCAACACGCTGGTCATAAGTCATTCCACGTTGAGTACGTTGCGCCCAATATGGTACAGATTTGTTATTGTTGTTTCCTGTAGTTGTTTTAAAGTCGATAGATTTAACTTTACCAACTACTGTTCCATCAGTCGCTCTGATTTCCGTATTATTTGCCAAACCAGCACCTAACTCAGCTAAGTTAGTAAGTTCAATTTTTGTAATAGAACCCGCTTTAAGAGTTGATGTACTAATAGTAGTATCAAATCCCCATCCTGTAGGAGCCGTATTATCTGCATTCATATCAACATAAGCGTTTGTTACAGCTTTAACTGTTTCTCCATCTTTAAAAACATCTTTACCTGTAATTTTTGATGCAGTAGCAGCTAATACCGATTCTACTTTACCTGCATGGCCAGCACGTTTCATTTCCGTATAAACTGCTTCAATGGCAGCAGAAAGACGATTAACTTGGGCTACCATTTGGTCTTTAGAAGCATCGGATGAAAGTAATTCTTTAGATGCTACTGCTTCTAACTTAACAGCAGCAATTGCAGCTGACAATTTTTGTTTAGCTTCAACATCTTTGACTTCTTTATCTGAGAAGTTTGAAGCAACTGTTGCCATTACTTCTGCTTCTGAAGTCAATTGAGTAAGAACTGTCTTCACTTCATCTTGTGCTTTTTCTTTTTCAGCTTTTTCAGATGTTTCTTTGTCAGTTTTTTCTTTAGTTGCTTCTTTTTTGTCAGCTTGCTCTTTATCAGATTTTTCTTTTTCAGCTTTATCAGTAACTTCTTTTTCTGCTACAGGTTTTGCTTCAGGTTTAACATCTTCTTTTACTTCAGATTTTTCATTTGCTTTTACAGCATCAATCTTTAATTCTGGAAGTTCTTCAACAACTGGTGTTGTTATGACTGAATCAGGTTTCTGTTTATCAGGATTTGTAATTTCTGTAGCCTTTGCAGAACCAGTGTTTGTCTCATCAGCTTTGACAGCATTTGCTCCTAATAAGAGAGCAGTTCCCAATAGAACACTAGCAGCACCAAAGCTATACTTACGAATAGAAAAGCGCTGAGCTCTTCTGCCGTGATATTTTTCCATTCTTGAATACATGGTTTCTCCTTTTTTAAAATATATGCTAATTACGGAATTACACCCAAGTATTTAAACGCCGCCTCCATTTCCAGCTTAATTTACAAATCAAAGTAGCTACACTTAGGTACTTAACCCATAATTTACATTATAACATTATTTCAATTAAATTGTCTACTAGTTTGTCTACGTTTATATGCAAAATATGTAGGGAATTTTGATATATATATATCAATGTGTTTTCTAGAAATTTTATTCTAAAAAAGTAAGAGGTCGATACGACCTCTTACTTTGATTTTTTATTTACGGTTTGATACGGTGCAACATACGTGGGAATGGGATAGCTTCACGGATGTGTTTTGTTCCTGCTGCAAAGGTTACCATACGTTCGATACCGATACCAAATCCTCCGTGAGGAACTGTACCGTATTTACGAAGGTCAAGGTAGAATTCGTACTCTGTGCGATCCATACCAAGTTCATCCATCTTAGTCACAAGGGCATCGTAGTCTTCCTCACGCATAGAACCACCGATGATTTCTCCATAGCCTTCTGGAGCGAGCAAGTCTGCACAAAGCACGCGCTCTGGATTTCCAGGAACTGGTTTCATGTAGAAGGCCTTGATAGCTGCTGGGTAGTTCATGACAAAAGTTGGCACACCAAAGTGGTTTGAGATCCAAGTTTCATGTGGTGAACCAAAGTCATCACCATGCTCAAGATGTTCGTAGTCAGCGTCTTCATCATTTTCATGCTCTTGCAAGAGGTCAATAGCTTGATCGTAAGTGATGCGTTTGAATGGCTCTGCAATGTAGCGTTTCAGGAGCTCTGTATCACGTTCCAAAGTTTCCAAGGCTTGAGGCGCACGGTCAAGAACACCTTGAAGAAGAGCTTTCACATAAGCTTCTTGCAAGTCAAGTGACTCATCATGTGTCAAGTAGGAGTACTCTGCGTCCATCATCCAGAACTCAGTCAAGTGACGACGTGTTTTTGATTTTTCAGCACGGAATACTGGACCAAAGTCAAAGACACGACCAAGGGCCATAGCACCAGCTTCTAGGTAAAGCTGACCTGATTGGCTCAAGTAGGCTGGAGTTCCGAAGTAGTCAGTTTCAAAAAGTTCAGTTGAATCTTCTGCCGCGTTTCCTGAAAGGATTGGGCTATCAAATTTCATGAAGCCGTTCTTGTCGAAGAACTCATAAGTTGCGTAGATGATAGCGTTACGAATTTGCATCACCGCTACTTGCTTACGAGAACGGAGCCACAAGTGACGGTTGTCCATCAAGAAGTCTGTTCCGTGTTCTTTTGGTGTAATTGGGTAGTCTTGAGATTCACCGATCACTTCGATGTCTGTAATGTCCAACTCATAACCAAACTTAGAACGTTCGTCTTCTTTGACAATTCCTGTCACATAAACAGAAGTTTCTTGGCTCAAACGTTTGATAACATCAAACTTCTCAAGTCCTACTTCTTCACCAAATTTTTCTACAAAGTTTGGTTTAAAGGCCACACCTTGGAAGAAGGCTGTTCCATCACGCAATTGCAAGAAGGCAATTTTCCCTTTTCCTGATTTGTTGGCAACCCAAGCTCCAATCGTCACCTCTTGACCAACATAGTCTTTTACATCGATAATTGTTACACGTTTTGTCATTATTTTTCCTTTTCTTTTTCTTTTATTTTTCCATAAATGCTTTCAAGCGTTTAACCGCTTCTTTAAGTGTGTCTAGGTCTGTCGCATAGCTGAGGCGGACATTTTCTGGAGCTCCAAACCCTGCTCCTGTTATGAGTGCCAAACCAACTTCCTCAAGAATAGCTGTTGTAAAGTCAGTCACATCGCTATAACCTTTCATCTCCATGGCTTTTTTAACATTTGGGAAGAGGTAGAAGGCTCCTTGTGGCTTAACGACTTCAAAACCAGGGACCTCACATAATAGCGGATAAATGGTATTGAGACGCTCCTCAAAAGCTTTACGCATGATATCAACAGAATCCTGTGGTCCTGTTAAGGCTTCAATAGCCGCATATTGAGAAACAGATGTCAAATTTGAAGTTGTTTGTCCCGTCAATTTACTCATAGCAGCAATGATTTCAGGATCACCTACCGCATAACCAACTCGCCAACCCGTCATGGCATAGGCCTTAGATACACCGTTGATAACAATGGTTTGCTTGCGAATGGCTTCTGATATACTAGAGATTGGTACGAACTCATTCCCGTTATAGACTAAACGACCATAAATATCATCTGCTAGGATGAGAATGTCATGTTCAACAGCCCAATTTCCGATAGCCAAGAGTTCCTCACGGGTGTAAATCATTCCTGTCGGATTGGATGGCGAATTCAACACCAAAACCTTAGTTTTATCTGTACGAGCTGCTTCTAACTGCTCTACGGTCACCTTAAAGTGATTGTCTTCCTTAGCAGGAACAAAGACTGGCACACCTTCTGCCATCTTGACTTGGTCTCCATAACTAACCCAGTATGGAGTTGGAATAATAACCTCATCTAAAGGATTGATTACAGCCATAAAGAAAGTATAGAGGGAGAACTTGGCACCTGTGGCAAAGGTAACCTCATTACTTGCCACAGAATAGCCATAGTAGCGCTCGAAGTAGGTATTCACTGCAGCTTTTAATTCTGGTAGACCTGAAGCTACTGTATAGAAGGAAGCCTGTCCTTCTCGAATAGCTTTAACTGCTGCATCCTGAATATTTTCAGGAGTGTAAAAATCTGGTTGTCCCAAGGTCAAGAAAAGGACATCCTTACCTTGAGCTTTTAATTTTTTTGCTCTCGCATCACTAGCTAAAGTGACACTTTCTTCCATTTCTAAAACACGCTTGGATAGTTTCATAAGCCCTCCTTATTGAGCAATGCTCCTGTTTCAAAATCTACTAGATAAAAATCAGAGCCTGACTTTACTTCCCAGATTGGCTTGTCTTGATAACGACCAAAGGTTATCTTGTCAATCTCGCCAGCTCCTTTTTCCTTCGAAACAGCTTCTGCTTTTTCTTGTGAAATACCATGATTTAGCTGATAAACGTAAATCTTATGGTCATCTTTACCAATCAGGACAGCAAGCGCTTCTTGCTGTTTATTATGACCAAGAACACTGTAGTAAGATTCCAAGCCATTGTATAAATCAACCTGATCAGCCTGCTCTAATCCTGCATACTGCTGAGCTAATTTTTCTCCTTCACTTTTAGCTGTTTGATAGGGTTTCATGCCGAGAGAAACCAGATACAGAAAGGAAGCACTGATAACCACAAACAAAATCGTCATCCCTAGACCATACTGCCACAGTAGATTATTTTTTGCTTTATTTTGTCTTTTTTTCACTCGTCTATTTTACCATCTATTGGGCTTTATTACAAGTGAATGCAAGAACAATCGCACTTTATTTCTTCCTTCAAAGCAAACCGATTTTTCTTGTTTAAAACCGAGCAAGAAAAGTAAAGACAGCTCCAAAATCGACCTATTAAAAAACTTGAGCTTTGGTACTCAAGTTTTTAAAATTTCTTTTAATTTATGGAATTATTTTATCATCTATTCTTTTAGCCATTTTTCCTAAAAATACAGGCAGTAGAAGGCTAATCATGACTAAAAAGAATCCTAGATAAAGAAATGCTACTACAAAGCCTAAATGGTCAATCAACCAGCCTGTCAGTGGGAAGAATACAATCATACTTAGGCTAAACATCATAGAGTAGACACTCAGCATGGTTGCCCTTACTTCACTTGGAAGGCGCTCTTGCAAATCATTGTCAAAAATCGGCTGAAAAAGAGCATATAGAGCATTACTAATCAAATAAATCAAAATATAGATTAGAGGTGTTCCAAAGTAGGACAGCATATAGGTGACTCCAGTCAGCAGGACGAGAAGAGGGAAAATCTTCAAGGCAGCATATTTCTTTCCAATCTTACTCGCTAGATAGACTGCAAGGATATTCAGGAGACTACCAAGTAGCATAACTGCTGAAATTTGCCAGCTACTTAAATCCGGTAACTGATTTTGATAGTAAAAATAAAACATGCACATAAGTGTTCCGACAATCTGAGATAAAATCATCCAGTTAAACAGCATAGGATTTCGCTCCAACTCTTCCTTAACAGTCCAAATAATCTGTTTCATGGTCACACTATCAGCTTTTTCTACCTTGACACTGGGTTCTTTCAGCATCCAAATCAGGAAAAGAACTATGATAGAAGTGGCAATCATGATATAGTAGGTCAGGTGCAATTGACCATGGACAAAAAATCCCGCCAACACTGTCCCCAAAGACCGAGTTCCTTCTGCTACTCCTGACATAAAACTTGAAATAGATAAGTAACGCTTCTTAAGTCCAGCCTCTACAGCCGAGTCATAGACCATTGCTGCGCTTGTTCCTGAATCAAAATTATAAGACAAGGCATTTATCGCCATAGCTAGTGCATAAATCCAAAAATTTCCTTGCCCAGCCAACATGAGAATAGAAGACACAATTCCTGCTATACGACTTAAATAAAGGTTGGTCTTATAGGAATAGCGGTCAGCTAACATACCAGATGGAATTTCACAGAGAAGACTGGTCGTATGAAAAATACTCTCCAGAAGTCCAATCTGCCAAAGAGACATTCCGTTTTGACTGAGAAAGAGAATCCAAAAACTGGTAATCCCTAGAAATGCAAAAAACTCAACTCCGGCCATCAGGCCAATATTTTTCCGATAATTTCTTATTAACATATTTTCTCCTTAACAAGTGTATTCGTATTTCTTTTGTCTGTCACTTGTTAATCTGTGCCTTACATGACCTCCACCCCTTTTAGAAGCATTATTGAAATGCCATTATTGTTCGTTTAATTGTTCATGAAATGATACCGGAAAATAGCTGTTCTGCGGTTTCTATTGCTAGTTTTCATGTTTATTTTAGCACTTATATCATCATATTACAAGAGAATATAGGAATACTCTTCAAAAATCAAATATAAACCAGGATCCAAAAAACACTTCTTACTTTTCCATTGGCAAGTGACTAGAGTTTCAGCAATTTTATAATTTTCAAATAAACTCTGAGCAAATTTCTTGCACGTCCTTTTGTTTTGTTGTAATATATTTTATAACAACGAGAGACTTCTCGGAAATTTAAGAAAAAGGAGACACATCATGTCTAAAAAAGTATTATTTATTGTCGGATCACTACGTCAAGGTTCTTTCAACCACCAAATGGCTCTCGAAGCTGAGAAAGCACTTGATGGTAAAGCAGAAGTTAGCTACCTTGATTATTCAGCCCTTCCTCTCTTCAGCCAAGATTTGGAAGTTCCAACACATCCAGCTGTAGCTGCTGCTCGTGAAGCAGTTCTCGCTGCGGATGCTATCTGGATCTTCTCTCCAGTCTACAACTTCTCTATCCCTGGTACAGTGAAAAACTTGCTTGACTGGCTATCTCGTGCCCTTAACTTATCTGATACACGTGGTGCTTCTGCCCTTCAAGACAAGTTTGTCACCGTATCATCTGTAGCTAATGCAGGTCACGATCACCTCTTCGCTATTTACAAAGACCTCTTGCCATTTATCCGTACACAAATCGTTGGTGATTTCACTGCGGCACGTGTCAACGACTCTGCTTGGGCAGATGGAAAATTGGTTCTCGAAGAATCAGTCCTAAACTCACTTGAAAAACAAGCTCAAGACTTGGTCGCAGCGATTCAGTAAAAAATAGAGAATTTTAAGCAATCTAAATCAATTATCGCCACCTAATAGGGTGGCATTTTTAGACTCAATCAAGATTTTCAAACAAACATCAGCCATCAAAAAAACCTTGAGCGTTACCACTCAAGGTTTTTAGCAGTCTTTTCCATCATAGGAAAATCATTCTAAGAATATTCTTTCATTCGAGATCTATCACTTATCATCTTCTTTCGAGAAATTAGTGACTGCTTTTGGCTGATTAATCTTCTTTTCTTCGTCCTACATATAGGCTCAATAGAATACCGCTACCTAGAAGAACAGAGATATAATCAGATTGGCTTCCAGTTTCAGGTAATTTGTCCCCATGGTTTTCTTTAACTGTAGTTGGTACTACTGGGTTAGCATTTACTGGAGTTGCTGGTTGAGCCGGTGTTGGTACTACTGGTTGTTCTGGAACCGCTGGTACTGGTTTAACCGGTACTTCTGGTGTTGGAACAACTGGAGTTGGTTGTACTGGCACTTCTGGTGTCGGTACATTTGGTGTTGGTTGCGCTGGTACAGGTTTAACCGGTACTTCTGGTGTCGGCACATTTGGTGTTGGTTGCGCTGGTACTGTTGGAATATCTAATTTTGGTACCTCTTGTACTTCAGGCATTCCTGGTACTCCACCATTGAATTCTGGTAATTCGTGAACTTCTGGCATTCCTGGCACACCACCGTTGAATTCTGGTAATTCATGAACTGGTGGTTCTGGCATTGCAAATGTTGGTCCTTCTGGCACATTTGGTGTTGGAGGAACTGGTTTGTCATTTGATGGTGTTACTGGTTTGTCTTGGCATCCACATTTACCATCTTTACCGTCTTTACCGTCTCGACCATCACGTCCATCACGACCATCTTTAATAACTGTTTTTGTCACAGTTCCGTCAGAATTGATGATTGTGATTGTATGACTACCATCACCATTATCTTCAACAGAAACTTTTGGTGATTTTCCATCTTTACCGTCTTTAATCACCATTTCTGTCTTACTTCCATCCGGATTAGTGATTGTTACAACGTGAGTTCCATCGTTATTATTTTTAACTGTTACAGTTGGTGAAACGCCATCTTTGCCGTCTTTACCATCTTTGATAATAGATTTGTATTCACGACCATCAGAATCTACGATTGTTAATGTGTGAGTTCCGTCTCCGTTATCAACGATGTTCGCTTTTGGTGATTTACCATCAAAGATTGTAGTTGTAGTTTCTTTACCATCAGCTCCTGTCACTTTAATAGTGTGTGAACCATTGTTGTTATCAATAACTTCAAGTTTTGGTTCTTTACCATCACGAACTGTGGTTGTAGTAGTTGTACCGTCTGAGTTCACAACTGTGATAGTGTGTGTTCCATCTCCGTTATCCACAACCTTAGCAGTTGGTGATTTACCATCACGAACTGTGGTTTCAGAAACAGTACCATTACCGTTTTCTACACGAATAGTGTAAGTACCGTCTTGGTTATCTCTAACTGTTGCTACTGGTGATTTACCATCTTTAATGATTGTTTCAGTAGTTGTTCCATCACCATTTAGAACTGAGATCTTATGAGTTCCATTTTGTTCATCAGTTATAGTCACTTTTGGTGATTTACCATCACGAACTGTGGTTTCAGTTGTCACACCTTCTGGATTTGTAATAACGATTGTATGACTTCCGTCTCCATTATCACGAACAGATGCGGTTGGAGTACGTCCATCAACACCGTCACGTCCATTCTTAACAACAAACTCATTCTTAGTTCCGTCTGGGTTAGTGATTGTTACAGTGTGGCTTCCATCTGGGTTTTCAGTAGTTGTTGCTGTTGCAGCTTTACCGTCTTTACCATCTTTGATGATAGCGTTCGTAACATTGCCGTCTCCATCTGTAACTTTAACAGTATGAGTTCCGTCTCCGTTATCCGTTACTTCAACTTTTGGAGTCTTACCGTCTTTACCGTTTTTAACAACTGTTTCTTTAGTTGTTCCGTCTGGATTTGTTACAGTGATTGTGTGGCTTCCATCTGGGTTTTCTGTTGTAGTGATATTGGCAGTTTTACCGTCTTTACCATCTTTAACTTTAGTTGTTGATTCAGAACCATCAGGGTTTCTAACAGTAATAGAGTGTGTTCCATCTCCATTGTCCGTTACATTTACAACTGGTGATTTACCGTCTGCTCCATTAGATCCGTTTTCACCTTTTTCACCTTTGTCGCCTTTTTCACCTTTGTCACCGGCTACTCCTTGAGGTCCACGGATATTACCAATCTTGTTCCAAGAACCATTTTCTTTCTTGTAAACATCACCTGTATTGGCGTCGATATAAGTATCACCGTCTTTACCATCATTAGCAGTTGGGGCAGTAACTCCACTTAGTAATTCAGCACCGTTACGTCCATTTGTACCAGAAGCTCCATCTGTACCATTACGTCCATTTGTACCATTCAAGATATCACTTGTACCAATTAATTCATCCACACCTGGATCGTATTTACCGTTACCATTATTATCATAGTATGCTGTAATACGAGTACCATTTACTGGTTGTGAATCTGTTGCATCTGTAGTTGTTGGTTGTACTGTTTCTGATGACTCAATTGTACTTCTATCTTCATCTGGTAATGCTCTTCTATTTCTTGCACTTCTTGATGTTCCAGAAGGTTGTGAATTAGAAGTTGATCCAGCACCTCTTCTAACTGCTTCCACCAATGCATTTAAGTCAATAGTTGGTGTACGTCCATCTTTACCATTCTTACCATCTTTCACTGTAAAGGCTACTGGATCTTTACCTGGTGTTGTGATAGTTACAACAGTGCTTTGGCCATCTTGTCCACGTTGAGTAGTGATTGTAGGAGTTTGTCCATCCTGACCGGTTGCACCAGTTTCTCCCTTAGCACCATCTTGAACAAAGACTGTAGTTGGTTGTGAACCATCATGGTTATCAACTGTGATTTCTACACCTTTATGACCTTCTTCATCCTTACGAACAGCTGTTACTGTTGGAGAGACTCCGTCCACTCCGTCTTTAATAACTGCTAGAGGTTTTTCTGGGTTCAATGGTTGACCTGGATGTGCTGGATCTTCTTGGTAAACTTTAGTTTCTTTACCATCTTTAACAGTAAGTAATGATTTACCATCACGGCCGTCCGCACCTTTAGCACCATCTTTAATCATTTCAGAACCTAGAAGTTCATCAGTTCCTGGAGTGTACTTACCATCATTGTTTTCATCAGTATAGAATGTCACAATTGTATGAGATGGATTTCCGTTTTGTCCTTCAACACGAAGCAAATCAACTTTTGGAGTTTTACCGTTCAGACCATTTTCACCGTTCTTAACATTTACTGTAACTGGATCTTTACCTGGAACAGTGAATGTAATGTCGGTACTATGACCATCTTTACCTGGAGTTACAGTTACTTCTGGAGTCTTACCATCTTCTCCACGTTCACCTTTATCACCCTTAGGTCCCTTGATGTTGCCTTCTTTGTCCCAGTTGCCGTTATTCTTAACGAAGACGTCGCCTGTTTCTGTATTGACGTATTTATCACCGTCTTTACCTTGATTTGCTTCTGGGTTAACTTTGCCGTTCAAGACGTCTTTACCGTCGCGTCCATCACGTCCGTCACGACCTGCTGCGCCATCTCGTCCGTCGCGTCCTGGTAAACCTTGTGCTCCGTC